>CALKXC010000328.1 GCA_938004025.1 uncultured Leucothrix sp.
AGCTCGCTTTTTTATAGCATCGAAAATGTTTATGTTGATAAGGGCATAGAGCAAACAATGGATGTGCGAGAGTTATTATTCGGTGCCAATTTAGTTGGCGTCACGCTCCAGTTTCCAATCGTGATGTGGTTGGGGGTAGCAGAGCCGGTCACTTGGTTGTTCACTACACCGGGCTTAGCAACGGCGCTCACAGCCATTGTAAGTGGAATTGCTTATGCCTTGTTTATGATTGTCATCCGCTCTTCAGGTTCGGTTTTCGCTAGTCAATGTGCTTACATTATTACGATATCAGGCGTCGCTTGGGGTATCGTTTTGTTTGATGAGCAGCACAGTATTTGGGCTTGGTTGTCGATCGGTGTCATGTTGCTAGGGTTGTTTTTGGTAACTCCTAGAAATCAATCTGAGGTTGTTGATGGCAAATAAATTATCGATATTATTCGCATTGATAGGCATCTTTATCTGCCTGTACAGTCTCGTTTTCTCAGATCACATTGTTATGTTCGGGCTTTTATCAATTGTGGTATCTGCCGTCATCTGGAGTATAAGCGCTAGACAAACAATCCGAGTCAAACTACATTGGCTTTCTAATATAGCCAAATAAACACCGATATAAACAACAAGGAATCATTAATGCCTAAGCTAAAACTAACCTATTTCGACATCAACGGGGGGCGCGCAGAAGTGGCTCGTCTTGCGCTAATCATTGGTGATGTACCTTTCGAAGATGAGCGAATCTCATTTGAGCAATTCGGGGCAACGCGTGGTTCAATGCCATTTGGTGCTGTACCGGTTATGGAAGTCGACGGTGGGGCATTAACTCAGTCTTCTACTATCAGTCGCTATGTTGGCAAGCTCACCAATCTATATCCAGAAGATCCGTGGCAAGCAGCACTTTGTGATGAAGTCATGGATGTGATTGAAGACTTGGATGGACAGGTTTTTACTCAGATACAGTTAACTGATGAGCAGAAGCAAACATTCCGTGAGGGACTAGCTGAAGGGGCGATTAAAACGACGCTTGTTCGATTAGAAGAGTATCTTACTAAGCGTGGTGGCGAGTATATGGTTGATAATCGTTTAACGGTTGCTGATCTTAAAGTGTTTGAATGGGTTCGTTTGTTAGAGTCTGGGATGTTGGATCATGTACCGGTTGAGCTTGCTAAGCAGGAAGCGCCTTTGTTGGTCGCTCATGCTAAGAAAATTAGCAACCTTCCAAAGATAGTTGAGTACTATAAAGCCTAAACAAGACTTTATAGTCAGATGTTACAGGCCTCCTCATTAAAGTGCGCTTTAGTGAGGAGACGATCCAAAATAGGGATGCAGCTATGTTCATAGCGTCTAATCCCTTCGCAAAAGGCTCCGTTTAAAGTGCTCTCTTAACTGGCACGCAACTTGCAGTATTACTCAGTAAGTACACTGAGTAATAAGCGTGGCACAACTTTGATCAACGATAAGATCGCAGTATCAATCACCGGCATGAGCAAGTGGTACGATGACTTTCAAGTTTTGAAAGATATTGATCTCTCCGTTGCTTTTGGCGAACGCATCGTAATTTGTGGGCCTTCCGGATCGGGCAAATCAACACTCATTCGTTGCTTGAACCATCTTGAAGAACATCAAAAAGGCTCGATTACTGTCAACGATATTTCATTGTCTCCTGGGATGAAAAATCCTGAGAAGGTGCGTCGTGAAGTTGGCATGGTGTTTCAGTCATTCAACTTGTTTCCTCACTTAACCATTCTGGAAAACTGCATGCTTCCCCAGCAAAGGGCCTTAAAGCGAACTAAAGCTGAGGCGCGTGAAATAGGGATGCGTTTTCTAGAGCGTGTAAAAATTCCTGAACAATCAGATAAATATCCTCGTCAATTATCCGGTGGCCAGCAGCAGCGTGTTGCCATTGCTCGTGCGCTCTGTATGGAGCCAAAAATCATGTTGTTTGACGAGCCAACCTCAGCTCTCGATCCTGAAATGGTGAGTGAAGTACTCGATACTATGATCGAACTAGCAGAGTCAGGAATGACCATGCTTTGCGTCACTCACGAAATGGGTTTCGCTCGCAAGGTTGCCGATCGAGTCATCTTTATGGATGCTGGAAAGATCGTTGAGAGTAGCGATCCAGAAGCATTTTTCAGCAATCCGCAGCACCCTCGTACGAAAGAATTTTTAGGTCAAATCTTATGAGTAAGGTCAGCTATGTTTGATTTTCGCTTCTATGAGATATGGCGCTCAGAAGAGTTTATAAGTGCTCTTTTATCTGGTGCATTTAACAGTTTCTGGCTTTCTGCTGTGGGTGGAATGCTGGGTTTTTGCTTTGGTTTAATGCTCGCAATTAGTCAGGATAAAACCGTGTTTTGGGGCGTTCGGTATACCGCCCGAAGCTACATTGAAATAGTACGTAATACGCCATTTATTGTTCAGCTGTTTTTTGTGGCATTTGGGCTGCCCCTACTGTTTGATTATCAATGGAGTTTCTTTGCTTCTGCCTTATTAGCAATCACTTTGAACTTCTCAGCCTACTTTGCTGAGATTGTCCGTTCTGGGATCGACACGATTGATAAAGGTCAGCTGGAAGCAGCCAAATCACTTTGCTTTAGTAAGCGTCAAACGCTATTCGATATCATCCTTCCCCAAGCTTTAGTCAAAGTATATCCCTCATTGACGAGCCAGTTTGTATTCTTGTTTTTGACCACGGGGCTGGTCTCTGAAATTAGTGTTGAAGATTTAACGTGGGCTGGCCGCTTTATCTCAGATAGAAACTTTCGCGACTTCGAAGTATTTATTGTACTCACTGTTATTTACATACTTCTGGCTTGGTTATTTAAGCTTATTTTACAGGGTATAAAGCGCTTAGCCTTTCCTTGGTCGGTGAATAAATGACCGAGTTAT
Source organism: uncultured Leucothrix sp. (assembly GCA_938004025.1). Lineage (GTDB taxonomy): Bacteria > Pseudomonadota > Gammaproteobacteria > Thiotrichales > Thiotrichaceae > Leucothrix. The sequence continues at coordinate 2,887 of CALKXC010000328.1, forward strand.
TGAATAGCCTATTTGGCCCGTTTTACGGAAATATGATTGGTCTTCTACTGTCAGCAACGCAGTGGACTATTTACCTGTCTCTAGCCGCCTTTATTGGGGGAGGGTTGTTGGGGTTAATGCTGACAGTTTTAAAAATTAGCCCGTTAAAACCGCTGCGCTGGTTTGCCACGGCTTACATCTGGTTGTTTCAGTCGATACCGCTATTGATGTTGCTGTTTTTACTTGGCCTTGGTATCCCCGTCTTTTTCCAGATTGATGTGCCTGCTTGGTTAGCTGCCGGTACAGCACTCACTTTATTTACTAGTGCCTATATGTCAGAAGTCTGGCGAGGGGCTCTTGAAAGTATCCCACAAGGACAGTGGGAAGCTGGCAAAGCTGTGGGGCTAACCTTTATACAAAATCTGTGGTGGATCATTGCACCACAAGCATTACGCATTGCAACCCCTTCAACGGTAGGTTTCATGATTCAAGTCATTAAAGGAACTTCGATGGCTTACATCATCGATTACAACGATTTGATGCGTTGGGGTAAGAAAATTGCAAACTCACAATTAGACGGAGCGGAGCCTTTTATTGTGTTCCCAATCGTCGCCTTAATTTATTTCTGCTTATGCTTTCCATTGTCACTTTGGTCAAAGCATTTGGAGAAAAAAATGGTACTGACTTAGTACCGCTTAATCACTTGAATCAATCGATAAATGGAGAGAAAAATGTTAAATATTTTACGACGTATCGCTGCATCTTCTTTACTTGCTGCTGCGACAGTAGCGCTCCCGTTCAATAGCGTACTGGCAGATCAACTGACTGATATTTTGGGTAAGGGCACCATTAAAATTGGTGTACCTGAGAACTTCCCTCCCTTTGGTTCAGTTGGCAAAGATTTTAAACACGTTGGTTATGATGTTGATGTGGCTGAGCTTGTGGCTAAAGACTTAGAAGTGAAGCTTGAATTAGTTCCGATTACATCAAAGCAACGTATCCCTTATTTATCGTCTGGCAAAGTTGATCTAGTGATCTCTTCGATGGGCGCTAACCCTTCTCGCGCGAAGTCCATTTGGTTCTCTCATGCTTATGCGCCTTTCTTTTCGGCAGCGTTTGCTAGCAAAGATTTGGACATCAGTTCACCGGCAGATTTAGTGGGTAAAAAAATCGGAGTGACAGGTGGAACCATTGAAGATTTGGAGCTTAGCAAGAGCTTACCAGAAGGTGCTGACATGAAGCGATTTGGTGATAATGCAGCAACCATTTCTGCTTTTGTGTCTAAGCAAGTGGATGTGCTAGTTACCGGAAATACTGTTGCAGCTAAGGTGGGAATGGATAAGCCTGAGCTTAAACTTGAAACTAAGTTTATTGTACGTCAATCACCGGCATTTATCGGTGTGAAAGCAGGTGAAATGAATATGTTGCAGTGGGTGAATGTGTTTGTTCTTCACAAAACGCTAGGCGGCAAGTTAGATGAGCTATCGCAGAAGTGGTTGGGGCAGAAGTTGCCAACATTACCGACGCTTTAATTAGGAAAAAACCGTTGGTGGTAGCTTGTTTCTGGTTCAGAAAAAGCGCCGCCTTCGGTCTCACAAACTTCAGCAAAATACTCATCAGCTTTTGGGCAAATTAGCTGGTACAAGCTCCCAACTAATTGTCTCGCACGAAAGCTTGCCGCCTCTTCAGAAACCAAGGCATCAGGAAGCTCTGGCTCCTTTAGCAAAATATGCCTAAACCGGTGAATCAACAACGTCTTTACTAAAAAGCACAGCTGAGGATTAAGTGATTCTTCTTGCCGCGCAGCCTCAAAAATCCCTTGAAAGTCATCAATCAGCGCTTCGTATTCACGCTCGCTGCCCGCTAAATCAAAACAATCACTAATCAACGAATTAGTAACTGGAACCTGTGCTGGGGCAGCGGCACTAGCTTTCAAAACAGCAATATGATCTTTCAAGTTAAGTTCACTAATAACACGCTGTACTTCGACTAAATCAGCCATTGGGTGTGCATAGACACCCGCTGTAATCCTGCTAAAACCTAACCAAAGCAACTCTTTACGAAGGGTTTCTCGGTGTTCATTTGTAAGATCACCCAGTGATGTCAGCACTAATCGCCATTGCTTATCCCAAGCCAATGGCTGAGTAGCATAAATACGTTTTGAAGCACTCACAAACTGACGAAAAGCACGGTCTGTCAGCGAGTAATAACTTCGCCTCCCAACTTGTTTTGAAACCAGTATTTGCTTTTCAGAAAGTCGAAACACCGAGGTACGAACTAAGCGTTGATTGATACCCAAAGGCTCTACAAGCTTAATTAGGCTGCCAAGCCATATGCTATCCCCACGAGGGCAGATAGTATCGCCGTAAATACTGACCAACAAAGAATTCGCATGCATCGGGCGTGTCTGGGCAAAGTTCTCAATCAAGATGTTTGAGAACTTTGCAAAACTGTTTTGGCTACTCATGCTTGTGCTCAAAAGGCTTACTCAGAGTGATACATCGGATGGCTAAATGATAACATTTTTCGCTTCTATTCTCAGAAGCTTTACGGCGAAGGTTAGTAATTTATAAAGTGATACATAAAATCTTTAATTATTAAAAATACTGTATCTAATTGATGCGCTGAGGTATATTTAAAACATAAAAAGCTGACTGAATTCGTTTAAGATTGTCGGTGTTAAATACAGAAATAAAGGCTACTGTCATGAGCGAATCAAAGGTTACTCCCGATGCTTGTAGTGCGGCAATGCACGAGAATGACCATGCTACAAAAGCACTTGGCATGAGGATAATCAGCACAACCCTTGGTGGATCTGTTGTATCGATGAAAGTCCGTCAAGATATGTTGAACGGTTACGGCAGTTGCCATGGCGGCATGATTTTTTCACTAGCGGATACAGCATTTGCGCATGCCTGTAATAGTGGGAACAAGCCAACAGTCGCTTCTGGTTGCACTATTGATTTCATCGCGCCGGGTAAAGAAGGCGATACGCTGACGGCACGAGCATCAGAGCGTTCGCGCAGCGGTAAAACCGGTATTTACGATATCGAAGTGTTTAATCAAAATGAGCAGTTGATCGCGACATTTCGTGGGCGTTCCTACCAGTTGAAAGGTAGTATTGTTCCGGAAGTCATAGATTAGCTGACAAGCAAGATAATACTAAAAAGCATCATTAATTTGGATGCGCGTTGTAAATTTATTGAGGAGATCAAACCATGAGTACTTTCCCTAGTGGTGGTTTAAGTTCAGTTGAAAATGCTAGTAAGGATGAGCTTCAGGCGCTTCAGTTACAGCGCATGAAATGGACTTTGGAGCTCGCTTACAACAACGTACCCATGTACAAAAAGAAGTTTGATGATGCCGGTGTGCATCCTGATGATTTAAAACAGCTTTCAGATATCAGCAAATTCCCTTATACAACTAAAGAAGATCTTCGCGATAACTATCCATTTGGCATGTTTGCAGTCCCTCGTGAGCAGGTTGCTAGAATCCATGCTTCAAGTGGAACCACGGGTAAACCGACCGTTGTTGGTTATACGATTGGAGATGTGGATCGCTGGGCAGAGCTTGTGGCACGTTCGATTTGGGCGGCAGGGGGTAAAGCTTCGGATATGGTCCACGTCGCTTACGGTTACGGTCTGTTTACGGGTGGTTTAGGGGCTCACTATGGCGCTGAGAAGTTGGGTTGTAGCGTTATCCCAATGTCTGGTGGAAATACTGAAAAGCAAGTACAGCTCATTCAAGATTTCAAACCCGATATCATCATGGTGACACCGTCCTACTGTTTGAATATTGCGGATGAGTTCGATCGTCAGGGTATTGATCCTAAAACTTCTTCGCTGCGAGTTGGTATCTTTGGCGCTGAACCTTGGACTAATTCTATGCGTGAAGAAATCGAAGTGCGTATGGGCATGGATGCGGTCGATATTTATGGCTTGTCTGAGATCATGGGTCCCGGTGTGGCACAGGAGTTTGTGACGACCAAAGATGGCCCAACCATTTGGGAGGACTTTTTCTATCCTGAGATAGTTGATAGAGAAGTGCTGACGCCAATCGCTGATGGCGAAGAAGGGGAGTTGGTGTTTACTACGCTGAGCAAAGAAGCGATGCCAGTGATTCGTTATCGTACGCGTGATTTAAGTAAGTTGATGCCGGGTAGCGAGACAGTGATGCGCCGTATGGAAAAAATCACGGGGCGTTCGGATGACATGATGATTATCAGGGGAGTGAATGTATTCCCAACGCAGATTGAAGAGCAGATCTTTAAAATAGTTAACCTATCGCCGCATTATCAGTTAGAAATAAGCCGAGATGGCAACATGGATAACCTGACGGTTAATGTTGAAGCACGCAGTAATGACCTTGATGAAACAGCAAGAACAGAAGCGGCCAAAGCATTGCAACAGCAAGTTAAGAATATGGTGGGTGTTACCGCTAAAGTAAATGTTAAAGCAGAAGGTGAGGTGGCACGTTCACAGGGTAAAGCGCAGCGAGTGGTTGACCTTAGAAAGTCGTAATCACAGTTGTTACAGTAAAAAAAGCCCATAACACTTGAAGGTGTGATGGGCTTTTTTAGGTTAAGTGTTAACCGCCTTTAACAGGTGGAAACATGATGACCTCATCGCCATCTTTGAGCGGGGTACCATAGTCTTCTTCTTGAATTTTCTTGCCATCGAACATAATAAAGAACGGCCTGTCGTCTGCTAAACCCACTTTAGCAATGACGTCATTTATAGTCGCCCCTTCATTAAGCTGCAAATCACAGCGAGAAAACTCGCCTGCAGTAGGTAAAAACACCCGCAGGCCACCCAACATTTTTAAAGAAATCTTCATCAATTCTACTTATATCAAACCAAGTCGGGACATGGTTGCCTCAGTTGGCATACCTTCGCTATCCCAACCTCGAAGTTCATAATAACTCGGTAGCATCTCGTCTAACCGACAAACTTGGCCTTCAGCCGTTCCCGAGGTTGCGGGTTCTTCAAGGATACGCTTCGGAAGTGTGTCGTCTGCTTTTCTAAGGCCCGCACGAATGTTAAAAACACGCTCAATATTCCAAATACGCTCACCCGTTTGATTAAAACGCTCCATGTCCCAGTCGCCTTCACAAGCTGCATTAATCAGTTCGCAATAATCTTCCATGGTCCAGCCTGCACCACCAGGGAATAGGCAAAGGCCACTAGAGTCAATACTTGCGACTTGGTCTTGAGAGAATCGAACGATGTCAGCTTTACCGGAAGTATCTGTTGTTTCAAAGTCTGAACTATATGGGTCGGCGCGTAGGTGACAGGCGCCACGATTACTAGTGGCATAAGCTAGGCCCATGCCTTGCATTCCACGGCCATCATAAGCAGCAAACTCTTGACCTTTTACCGCCATCGATAAGTCGGGGTGACCGTATTTTGCAGTCAGTAGTTTAGAGCCCATCGCGACGTCCAGACCAAAACCTTTACCCAGACCAACCATTTCAGTAATTTCACACAAGGCTTCAGCCGACCCAAACTTAAGTTCAACGCCGTCTGTTTGTTCTTTTGTTATAGCGCCTATCTCATACAGCTCCATTGCCGCAGCGATCGAACCGCCTAGTGAGATAGGATCCATGCCGTATTCATTACACAAGAAACCAGCGTAAGTAGCGGCATCAATATCATCAACACCACAGGCGGCACCTAGCGCATAGGCTGTTTCATACTCCAGTCCTCCAGAAGCTTTGTGGTATTGAGGCTTGTCTTTG
>CALKXC010000329.1 GCA_938004025.1 uncultured Leucothrix sp.
CTTCTGCAAGCAACACTGAGCCAAATGGAATGAAATCAGTGTCCACAGCAACGGATACACCCGGAACGATTGGCAAGCCAGAAGCCGTTATTAAGGGCTTGGTTGAGGTTTCAAAGTAAACATAACGTGGATTACTGTTCATAGCGGACTGCAAGTGCTGAGGGTTTCTGGCAAGCCAGTCTTGTATGGCTTGTCGGCCGAGATTCCCATTTAAATAACCCATGCTTTGCATATATTTTGCCAAGCTTTTGAAAGGCTTTTCATTAGAACCTGCATAGCTTAGGTTTACACGTTGACCATTGTCGAACTCTAAGATTCCTGACCCTTGTATTTGTAAATAGAACAAACCGATGGGGTCATTTGTCCAAGCTATTTCTAATCCACGATTGTTAAGGGCACCCTGACTAATAGTTTCCCTACTCAAAAGTCTTAGTTGTGCAGCCATCGGAGATCGGTAGATAGGGTAACGAAATTCTCCATCGGGCTGGGCCTGGGCTCTAATGATGGGCGTGTAATAGCCTGTAAATTTTGTATTTGGTTGTGCGGCCGTGGCAACGGGTAAGAGTTCAAAGTGGTTTTGCAGGTCTTGTGGAGCAAGTCCACCATTCCAGCTTAATAAGCTATTTAAGGTTTCATAAAGTGACCTGATAGGAAGGTTTACACCTCTTCTAGCCACTAGCTGATTTGGGTTTTTATATTGAAGATATTTTGCCGTTTGGTAAAGACTGGTTTTTAATTGATCCGAAAGACCCGCGCCAGTGGTAGATTGAAACTGATTTGCCTGCTCTAAACTCGGCTCAAAGATAAAATCACTCTCCTCAAAGACACTCTGAACGTATCGATCATTCGAAAGAGTTTGTGTCTCTGGAAAGACAGGGCTAAAAGCATTAGCAATGCTCGCTAAGAAAAATGGAGCTGCAATCGTTAAGACTACCTTTGTGGCTGGGTATAATCTCATATGACACTCTTTATTTTTGTTTTTATAGTGGGGTATTGAGAATTATTATGCCCCTAACTGAGATCTTATCAAGGCACGAGCGGTATTTTCAGACAAGCTGCTTCTTTGTGGGCAGCAAGTGTTAGTTTGAAAGCGTGTCTAGTTCAAGGCTAAAAACGCACCCATCATTTGATAAAACTCATCCGCTTTTTCAATATGAGGGGTGTGCCCCGCCTCTTGGACTGTTTGGATTGAAGCAGATGGAAAAAATTTCTGAATGACCGGTGTATCTGTTTCGATGTTTATGTAAGGCGACTTTTCGCCACTAATAAAAAGTGTGTCCCCACCGAAAGGTGATTCATCACTTCTAGTGAAATTAGCAATATTCAAGTAAGCCCTTGTTATTTCATCTAGATTACACTGCCAAGAATATCCAGTTCCATCATTAGACTTTAGATTTTTCAGCAGAAATGATCGCTCAAAAGGATCTTCAACATGCTCCGATAGCATTTCATCAGCTTGTTTTCTAGAAGTAAGCTCATCCACAGGCAGGGACAGTAACGCTTTAAATAGACTGAGGTGCCAAAGTGAATAGGGTTTTGGTGCGATGTCGACGATGATTAATCGCTGAACTTTTTCAGAGTGGCTTAAAGCAATTTCCATGGCGACTTTTCCACCCATAGAGTGGCCTAAAAGATCGAACTTTTGAACATCAAGGTGCTCCATAAGAGCAAGTACATCAGCAGCCATATCTTGATATCGCATACCCGGAAGGTGAGGAGAGTCACCATGGTTTCTTAAGTCAGGTGTTATGACTCGAAAATGAGTGGACAGGCGTCTTGCTTGACTACGCCAATTGTCCATATTTCCTAACATTCCGTGAAGCAATACAATGCACGAAGAATTTGCTTCATCTCCGAAGCTTTTGTAACTAAGTAGTGGATTATTCATGAAAAAGTACAGGAAGTGATAGAGATTACTTAAGTCTGGTTGTTTCTGTATGAATTTAACACTAAGTATTCATTAACGATAAAGAAATATCCAGTTATAATTAGCGGATAGAAGCAAGGCTATAGTGCTAGAAATAGTTGTCCAGAACCGTATGGATTGCTACATTAACTAATAAAATCTTTGCACCGCTCAGACACGGCTGTTTTTGCCCCGACAATTATAAATGGATTCATATGTTTAAATTTTTCTCCGGCCTTTTTTCCAACGATATTTCAATCGATTTGGGAACTGCAAACACGCTCATTTACATGCGTGGAAAAGGAATTGTTCTGGATGAACCTTCTGTCGTAGCGATACGGCAAGATAGAGGTCCGGGAGGTCCAAAGAAAATCGAAGCAGTTGGTATTGAAGCGAAGAAAATGCTTGGACGTACACCGTCTAACATCACCGCTATTCGTCCAATGAAAGATGGTGTAATCGCCGACTTCACTTACACAGAGAAAATGCTTCAGCACTTTATTCGTAAAGTGGACAGCGGCCGGATTCTTAGACCCCGCCCAAGAGTCGTAATTTGTGTACCGTGTGGCGCCACACAAGTTGAGCGCCGTGCGATTAAAGATTCTGCGATGGGTGCTGGCGCGAGAAAAGTTTTTTTAGTTGAAGAGCCAATGGCTGCAGCAATCGGTGCAGGTGTTCCGATTGACGAAGCGGTTGGGTCGATGGTTCTAGATATTGGTGGGGGTACTTCTGAAGTTGCCATCATGTCTTTGAGAGGTATTGTTTACTCGGCATCAGTCCGCATTGGTGGCGACCGCTTGGATGAAGCCATAATCAGTTATGTCCGTCGTAACTACGGTATGCTAATCGGCGAAGCAACCGCAGAGCAGATTAAGTGTGAAATTGGTTCTGCTTACCCAGGCAAAGAACTGATGGAAATCACGGTTAAAGGTCGAAACCTTTCTGAAGGTGTGCCGCGTAGCTTTACATTAACCAGCAATGAAATCTTGGAGGCACTTCAAGAACCGTTGTTTGGAATTGTGAGTGCTGTAAAAACAGCATTAGAGCAAACACCTCCGGAACTTGGGGCTGATGTTGCTGATCGCGGTATTGTTCTAACAGGCGGTGGCGCATTATTGCGAGATCTTGATCGCCTGTTGATGGAAGAAACTGGCATCCCTGTTTTAGTGGCTGATGACCCTCTGACCTGTGTGGCAAGAGGTGGAGGACGTATTCTAGAACGCATGGATGATGATGGTTTTGACTTTTGGGCTTCGGACTATTCTTCTCAGTATGGCTGATTCTGCTGAATAGTCAGCACGCACTGTGTCGTCTTCTGGAGAGCTCTCATCGACGATTTAAACGAAAATAGGCTGGAAAGCTCATTATTGGTCAAGTTCATGGTTGCAGTGATGCTGTCGATCGCCATGATTTTGATGGATTATCGTGACTCGAAATTGACGCCTATACGTACGACGCTGAATATCCTTTTGCATCCAGTTTTGTACGTGGTTGATGTTCCTTTTCGTACAACGGCTTATGTTGCTAATTTCTTTAAAGATCAAAGTAAGATTATTGAAGAGAATCGTAAGCTGACTAGCTTAGTGCGACGGTACGCTGTTAGAGATCAAAAATATCATTCCATTGCTCAAGAGAACATTCGATTCCGTGCTCAGTTAAACGCGACCCCAGCTAAGGAAGAGCGTTTTCAGTTAGCTGAAATCCTTTCTATTTCAAGAGATCAACACCGTAACACTGTGACGATTGATAAAGGTGCAAGCGATGGTTTGTATCGAGGACAGGTCGTCCTGTCCGGTCAAAGTATTTATGGGCAAGTATTTGAAGTTGCTCCTAACTCGTCGGTCATCCTTCAGTTAACGGATACTAAGCACGCAATACCTGTTCGAAATAATCGAACTGGTCTAGGTGCGATTGCTGTTGGATCGGGTAATAGCAACCAGCTAGAATTGAAAAATATTGAAGCCAATATCGATATTAAAGAAGGCGACACCTTCTATAGTTCAGGGCTTGGTCAACTTTTTCCCGCAGACTTCCCTGTGGCGACGGTTCGTTCAGTTGCCTATAACCCAGGTGATTCGTTTATGCGAGTCAGGGCTCAAACCAAGGTGGATTTTAGTACGAGTCGCGAAGTGATTTTGATTTGGAGAAGTAACCATTTAACTATATTGCGCGCTAAAGAAGCCTCGGAGAAGCCTTAATATGGAATCCTATATTCCGAGGTTTCGTGGGGCAGTTATTCTGTCAATATTGTTTGCTTTAGTGCTTACTTTATTACCCATTCCCGACGAACTTTTAAAATGGCGCCCTGAATGGGTAGCATTGACGCTTGTTCATTGGGCTTTAGTGCTTCCTAAAAGAATGGGGATCATCATTGCATGGTTTACCGGTTTATTTTTGGATGCCTTGTATGGTTCAAGCCTAGGTCAGCATGCGTTGGGGTTAACCATTATTGTGTTTATTACCTTGCGTCTACGCTTAAGGATTAATCCATTTACTTTAACCCATCAGTTAACCGTTTTGCTGATTGCCTTGGGTAGTTATCTTTTGATAAACCTTTGGGTTTTAGGCTTTACTGGAAACACGCCTTCCGCTTGGATTTACTGGTTGTCACTGGCAGGCAGTCTGATTGCTTGGCCAATTTACCACTGGGTAATGATGCGATTATTTATGATAAATAACCGCTTCGACGACTAATTCAATCGCATTCAACCGGTAAATTTTTTATCGGTTAATACTTTTTCTAAGAAATCAGTTTCCACGTACTCGACACCATTGCTGCAATGCTTTAACGCAAGGTCAGCAGATTCAACGCCGTAAACCATCCATTTCCAAGGCCCTGCCCAAGGTGGCGTATCAAGCGCAATTTCTGCTTGATCTACAATGAGATAATCAGGTTTACTGGTCTTGGCTTTGGTTAAAGATTCTTCATTATAATGATAAAGTACCCAGCCAATTGCGAGGTCACTTTGCTCTCTTATCTGATCTAATACTGGTAAATCAAAGGAGATGATGGTGCACTGCTTAACATATGGCTGACCCGTCGGAAGCAGTTGATCTATTACTGCTTGGCGTCCCCATTTTTGGAGGCTCTCTTCCTTAACTTCAATGTAGGCATGAGTGCCAGGAAACTCATTCAAGAGCCCCATTACTTCATCAAGTTTGCTAATGGGAGTCGGTTGATGTGTTGAGCCCAATCGTTTTGGCTCGTGCACACTCACCGATGCTAGTTCTTGATAGCTTGAATTCAACACCGATTGATCAATGCCAGACGTGCGTAACGTATTATCGTCATGCATGACAACTAAGGTTTCGTCATTAGTCATTTGTATATCGAATTCGACTGCAGTACAGCCAAGTTCAAAAGAAGAGCGCAGTCCCACTAGCGTATTTTCAGGGAAAGCAAAGTTGTTGCCTCGGTGCGAAATAATGATCGGTTTCATTGAATCTCCTGAGTTTATTTTTTGATGATGTAAACGAGTGTGTCGGTGCTAACCTCTGCGTAGAGATCAATAATATCTTGATTCGCCATACGAATACATCCATGAGATGCAGGTGTGCCTAAGCGACCCTCTTCATCGGTTCCGTGGATATAGATATATCTTTTATAGCTATCAACATCGCCACCTTGGTTATAGCCTGCCTCAAGACCACTAAGCCACAATATACGCGAGGTAATATAGTCATCATCGCTTGTCTGCTCAGGACTGGAGAGAATAGGGGGAATATAGCCTGTTGATTGACGTCCTTTAAACTGGGTACCGAGCGGGACATTGTCGCCAAACTTCTCTCGAATGAAGTGCGCCCCCAATGGAGTTTTTCCACTGTCTTGTTTATTGCCTATGCCATTTTCAGCGCTGGAAACAACGTACGTATTTAAAAGTGTTTGATTCTTTATTTGATAAAGGCGTTGTTGTTCGATATTAACCAGCAAGATTCCGTTGAGACTTTGTTCAGGATATTTCCCTTTTAGTTTTAAAAGCAGCTCACCGTTAGTGAGCTGTTTAGAAAAAAAAGGCAAGCTTGGCATGTTGTTATTGGCTATTACACAAATCTACGGGAGCCCTGTTTTTCTTTTTCTTTTTTGATGATTTGCCGCGTAGTTTTTGTAACTCAGTAAAGTATGCTTCGCCTTCTCCAGTGACGTATTCACCATTGAAAACCGAACAGTCAAACTCAGTTAACTCAGCGTTTCCTTCTGTAATCGAGTCTTTTAAATCTTCCAGGCTTTGATAAATCAAACGGTCGACACCCATATGTTCTGCAATCTCCGCTTCTGTGCGGGCATGTGCAATGAGTTCCTCAGCAGCTGGCATATCGATGCCATAGATATTAGGAAATCTAACTGGGGGGGAGGCGGATGCGAAATAAACGTTCTTGGCTCCAGAGTCTCTAACCATTTGTACTATTTCTTTTGAGGTGGTGCCTCTTACGATCGAGTCATCAACCAACATCACATTTTTGCCTTTAAATTCAAGGTCAATGGGGTTGAGCTTTTGACGAACTGATTTTGTACGCTTACCTTGGCCAGGCATAATAAACGTTCGACCGATATAGCGGTTTTTTATAAAGCCCTCTCGATAGCTAACATCTAATGTCATTGCCATTTCTAACGCGGAAGTTCGGCTTGTGTCGGGTATGGGAATCACTACATCGATGTCATGATCTTTCCATTCGTTCTGAATTTTTTCAGCCAACTTGTGACCCATGCGCATTCGAGCTTTATGCACAAATACATTGTCAATGACAGAGTCAGGGCGGGCAAAATAAACGTATTCAAAAAGGCAAGTTTTGTAGCTTGGGTTTGGAGCGCATTGGCGAGTATGAACTTCACCATTCAGTGTGACGTAGATAGCTTCGCCAGGCTTGATGTCTCTTTCTATCTTATAGCCTTGTGTAGCAAGAGCAGTGCTCTCGGATGCAATCATATAGTCCATTCCTTTTTCAGTCTTGCGACTGCCAAAGGTTAATGGCCTAATGCCGTTAGGGTCACGGAAGCCAACAATGCCGTCTCTCGTAATCATCGCAACAACGGCGTAAGCGCCGCGACAGCGTTTATGCACGCCGGCTACCGCTTTAAAAATGTCATCCGGACTCACTCTGTAGGAGTTTTGCCTGTGAAGCTCCTGTGCGAATATATTCAGTAGGACTTCTGAATCTGATTCGGTATTTATTTGGCGTCGATCCTGCTCAAATAACTCACGCTTTAACGGATCAGAGTTGGTTAAATTCCCATTGTGAGCTAATGAAATGCCATAAGGGGAGTTTACATAGAAAGGCTGTGCTTCTGACTCTGATGAACTTCCCGCAGTAGGGTAACGGACGTGGCCAATTCCCATATTTCCACGAAGCTTACGCATGTGCGAGCTCGTTCGAAATGCTTCCTTTACCAGTCCATTTTTTCGTCTTAAGGATAGATGTTTTCCATCGCTGGTGACAATACCAGCAGCATCTTGTCCGCGATGCTGCAAAACAGTTAAACCGTCATACAGCTCTTGGTTGACCGCATCGTGGCTCACGATACCGATAATTCCGCACATTCCGCTTATCCTTTGAAAATAATTACGCTTTAGTTTGTTGGCGTCACAGGCGTTGCTCTAGGGATTCCAGCTTCGTCAAGCAAAGCCGTCATCTGAGCTGGAGCGTTCGCTTGTATCCACTGTGCAGCATTTTGGAATTTAGGAACTAAAATTGAACTTTGCCACATCGGCTCTTCGGTATATTTAGTCAAACCAGTGAACATGACTGCCATTGCAATAATGAAACCGCTTAATGCAATTCCCAAAACAACGCCTAACAGTCTATCGATGCTGCCTAAACCAATGGCATAGATTATTTTACCAAGCAAATAGTTGAGCAGGGTGCCTACAAAGAGTATCACCAAGAATATAATGAGCCCAGCCACTATCATCTGGAACACTTCGCTAGATAGCTTGAACGGAAGCGCTGCCATTAGATCTTTGTGGTATAAGAAGGCCAACACTGCTGCCGCAACCCAAGTCGCTAGGAATAGGGCCATCCAAATGAAGCCTCTACCTAAGCCAACTAGTGCAGTGATGACGATAAATATGACGATACCGATATCAATAAAATTCAATTCCATTTCACTCACCTAAGCTTGTTTAATACGTTTAAAAACTAATACCTATCACATCCCTGTGGATTGGTATCTTTATCTGGCTACTACAGCACTGCGATTAACATTGGTATTTTTCTTATACCGGCGTTTCATAGAAGCTTGCGCTTTGACAGCTTCAGACTTAACGGCGTACTGACCAATACGAACCCTATACAAGGTTTTGCCATTCTGCTTAGTTTTTGTAACATAGGCAGGGTAACCTTCTCCAGCCATGACATTTTTCAGATTATTGGCGCGAGACTGACTTGAGGTAGCCAGTAGTTGTATTGCGTAACCGTTCTTTGCCTGAGTCGTTGTGCTAGCGGCTGTTGAATTTGTTTCAGCTGCCTTAGCCTTCTTAGCAGGAACCACCTTTTTGATTACTTTGGCTGTGCTGGCAGATTTTACAGGGGCAGATCTTTTCTCACCAATCAACCTAGGTTGAACTGCATTGGCTCTAGCGTTGGATTTAGGGGAAGTGCTGGCAATCACAATCCCTTGGTCAGTATTAGCTGCGCTAGGGGCTGCCGCTTTTTCTGTAGGTACAGGAAGCGGTTTAGTTTGACTGGTACTTGCGCTGTTGTTGACAGGCGTGCCGTTGTTGACTAAATCTAGCTCAAGGAACTCGCTCGAGGCTTTAGGCGCTTGAGCTGCTTTTGGTTTTACCGAAAAATCCATGCTTTTGTTAGCGTTAGTCGCTGCTTGACCAACCGCCGCCGCACCTGCCGTGCCTACAGCGGCGGCAGAAGCAATGATCGTTCCATCTGAATTAGTTGATGCTGTATTCCCAGTGTCAGAGGTTTCTATTGCAGCCGGACTTTGTATTGAGTCGGAGTTTGTTCCGCTTCCGTTGCCTGCATTTGCAATCACATTGCCATTGCCGCTATTGTCAGTCGTTAATGTTGGTAGACGAGTTGACTGTGTTGAAATTCCTGAGTTTACTGTCGTTCCAGGTATTGCCGTTTCAACAACTTCTTGTCGTTGTGCAGCCTTATCCTTCAGTAGAAATGCAAGTAATCCGGCAGCGATTAGTGCTAGAACGACCGCACCTATGCCACGTTTAACAGTTGTATTATTCATACCTTATCTTCCTTTACTAAGCTGAATACTGCAAACGTGGTACCAAGTATTAACGTGATATTGTATTTGCATGCTTTATCATGTTGATTAATTTTTAAATTGACGGAGTAAGCTATTGTAAGGCATTAGAAGTTATTTCTAATCTATTGAATTATATAGAATCCATTAATTGAAATCGCTTTCTTTAATACCTTTCATAACGCCGGATACTACCAGAAAAGAGCCAAACGCGACTACCCTATCTTGCGTTTTCAACTCATTTCGTACCGATTTTAACGCAGTTTCGAAGTTTGTGTAATATTTGAGTGGCTTTTGTATGCCAACGTCCTTAAGTTCACGCCCAAGTTGTTCGTTGTCGTAAGCTCTTGGTCCTTCGAGTTGCACAATGTGCCATTCTTCGAAATAGCTGGAAACAGGAGCAACAATTCCTTCAAGATCCTTATCTATCAATGCTGAAAATAATGCAATGGTTTTACCTTGGATTGGATTGTTATCCAAGTATTGCCCTAATGCAGCAGCCGACTGTTGGTTGTGGGCCACATCAACTATCAGATCAGGTGAATCAGAAAGCTTCTGCAGTCGGCCGATAACTCTTGCTTGCTCAAGAGCACTGGCAGTTTGTAAGTCAGTTACAGGAAGAGTTTCTTGGAAGTTTTTAACCAATGTAATGACTGCTGAAGCATTGTTAAGTTGAAATTGTCCACGTAAAGCAGGCATAGGATAGTGAATGGGTGGACCATTAGCCGTTTTATAGGTCCACTGTGATTCATCTGGGTCACGTTCCCATGAAAAATCCTTACCTTGCTGCAAGAGGTTAGCGCCTATTCGAGTTGCTTCAGATTGCATACTGGCCGTTGGGTTGACATCACCACAGATAACCGTTTGGCCCTTGCGCATTATACCGGCTTTCTCGACCCCGATCTGTTCACGGTCATCTCCAAGCCAGTCAATATGATCAATATCGATATTGGTTATGAGCGCAGTATCAGCATCCCATAAATTGACCGCATCCAAGCGTCCGCCTAAGCCTACTTCAAAAATTGCCACATCAACTTCATGTTTTTGAAATAAATAGGCGGCTGCCAATGTGCCAAATTCAAAGTAAGTTAAACTAATCTCCCCACGGGCAGCATCAATGGCTTCAAACGCTTCACATAGGTCTGAATCGGTTGCTTGAGATCCATCAATACAGACTCTTTCGTTATAGTCTACGAGGTGAGGGGAGGTGTAACAGCCTGTTTTGTAAGCCGCTTCACGATAAATGCTATCTAAGATGGCAACGGAAGAACCTTTTCCGTTAGTCCCGGCGACAGTAATGACTGGCATTGATAGCGTTGAGAGATTCAGCTTGCCAGCAACTTCGCTGACTCTGTCTAAGCCAAGATCAATGCTGGAGAGGTGGAGTTGCTCCTGCCAATCCAGCCATTCTGAAAGTGTGCGGCGCATGTGAGCTAACTTTTAGTTGGTTTTTTATCTGTATCTACAGGCTCAACAATCTCTGCTTCACTTACTTCTGCCACCTCATCCTTGTCTGATTTAATGAGTTCAGTCGGAATGTCACCTTCCGATGGAAGTGTCAGTTCAAACGGAATTTCTTCTTCAATTTGATCTAACTCAATCGGCCTTGGGCGATGTTGTAACATGCAAAGCATATCCGCTATTTCACGGCGCATTTGATTGCGCGGTATGATTTTATCAATCGCGCCTTTTTCTAATAAAAACTCACTGCGCTGAAACCCTTCGGGCAAAGTCTCACGAACCGTTTGTTCAATAACACGAGGCCCTGCAAAGCCGATTAATGCTTTTGGCTCAGCGATTTGAACATCACCCAGCATTGCAAAACTAGCCGATACACCGCCCATGGTTGGGTCAGTTAATACTGAAATGTAAGGAATGCCATTTTCGGCCAAGCGCGTCAATGCAGCACTGGTTTTAGCCATTTGAAAGAGCGAGAACAGTGCCTCCTGCATGCGTGCGCCGCCACTAGCAGTAAAGACAATAAAGGGGATTCTCTCACGAAGGCTTATGTTCACTCCTTGAACAAAGCGTTCACCAACGACAGATCCCATCGAGCCGCCCATGAACTCAAAGTTAAAGGCAGCAACAACGACAGGTACACCGAATACGGTGCCTTTCATTGAGACTAATGCATCTTTTTCACCGGTGCGCGCTTGAGCTTCAGCTAATCTATCTTTGTATTTCTTACTGTCTTTGAAGGTAAGTATGTCGACTGGGCCAACATTTGCTGCAATCTCTTCGCGGCCATCTTTGTCCAAAAAGGTATCGAGGCGCCTGCGTGCATTCATTCGTTGGTGGTGTCCGCACTTAGGACAAACATCATTATTGCGTTCTAAATCTTGCTTGTATAGCACTGAGCTACAAGACGAACATTGATGCCATAAGCCTTCAGGGATCGACTTACGCTTGACGGTAGATCCTTCTGTGCGAATGCGTGAAGGAATTAATCTTTCAAACCAACTCATAGTGTTTTATCCATAGCTTGACGCATATCGCCGAGCAATCCAGCGATGTTGTCGATGATAATAGCATCATCACCGACGTTTTCTTCTATCATTTTAACTAGAACGCTGCCCACAACGACTGCGTCTGACACTTTTGCAACGGCAGCGGCGGTTTCAGCATCTTTGATTCCGAAGCCAACACCGACTGGTATATCGGTATATTGTTTGATGTTATCAACATGCTTTTTCACGTCATCAACATCAAGTGCGTTAGAGCCGGTCACGCCTTTCAGGGACACGTAATATAGGTATCCGCTACCCGCTGCAACGATACGTTCGATTCTGTGTTGGCGTGTGGTAGGAGACAATAAGAAAATAGCGTCTATGCCTTGCTCTTTTAAAGGTGTTAGTAGATCTTCTGCCTCTTCAGGGGGAAGGTCAACGGTTAACATTCCGTCAATTCCTGCAGCTTTAGCCTCTACTGCAAATCTGTCATAGCCCATTGCTTCTAGTGGGTTTAGATAGCCCATTAATATAATCGGCGTCTCATTGTCTTGCTGGCGAAACTCTTTAACCATGCTAAAAACGTCTTCCAAGCTAACATTGTGCTGGAGTGCACGTTCGCAAGCGAGTTGAATCGTCGGGCCGTCTGCCATGGGGTCAGAGAAAGGTACGCCTAGCTCGATAGCGTCAGCACCCGCGTTAACCATTGCGTGCATTAAAGGCACCGTTAGGCCAGGATGAGAATCACCCGCAGTAACATAAGGAATGAGTGCAGCTTTTCCTTCGGCTTTTACTTGGCTAAGTTTTGTTTCGATACGGCTCATAGCGTAATTCCTTCTAAATCAGCTACAGTATTAAGATCTTTGTCGCCACGACCAGACAGACAAACAATAATGGTTTGATCAGGGCTCATTTCAGGGGCTTTTTTCATAGCATAAGCTAGTGCGTGGCTAGATTCTAATGCAGGGATGATCCCTTCAATTCTGGTTAACGCATGGAACCCTGCCATTGCTTCATCATCCGTCACACCAACATAGTTGGCTCGGCCAATATCTTTTAACCAGCAATGCTCTGGCCCAACACCTGGGTAATCAAGTCCCGCTGAAATTGAGTGTGTCTCGGTGATCTGGCCGTTATTGTCAGCCATTAAATACATGCGGTTTCCGTGCAATACGCCAGGTTTTCCTT
>CALKXC010000330.1 GCA_938004025.1 uncultured Leucothrix sp.
AGCTGCACAAAACCTGCAAAGTAAATACGCTGAATTTACAAAGACTTCGGATTGTTTTTTTATCTCAATAAGGGACAATTCGATGCATGAAAACATTGTTCCTACTAGCACTTCTTATTTTCCTCTGTGGCTTTCTACCTCAAGAGCATCGGGTGATGCCCGTTGACAATGCAACGCTGCGTGACTGGAATAAGGATTCGTTTTGGTACTACCCTTGGGGTCGTTCCGGCACGCATAAAGGCATCGACATTTTTGCTAAACATGGCACGCCTGTTCGAGCAACGACCGGAGGAATTGTCTTGTATAGCGGTCAGTATGGGTTGGGCGGCAATGTTGTTTATATGTTGGGAGCCAACTGGCGATTTCATTATTATGCGCATCTGGATAGCACCATGGTTTCAGGATTGACCCCTGTTGTCGCTGGTGAATTAATCGGAACCGTGGGTACCAGCGGTAACGCACAAGGAAAGCAGCCTCATTTACACTATACAATTAAGAGTGCTTTCCCCCGCTTCTGGACTTATGATAGCCAGAACCATTCATCTTGGAATCGAACTTATTACCTCGATCCTGGGAAATTCTTGCAGGGAATACCGCAATGAATCAAAAGAAAATACTGGTCGTCGATGATGACCCGCATATTCGTGAAGTGATTAGTTTCGCTTTGCAAAAAGCGGAGATGTTAGTGGTGACGGCTGAAGATGGCCAGCAAGCACTAACGCAGTTTATGGCGTCACCAACTGACCTAATTGTGCTAGATATCAATATGCCTGAAATGGACGGTTTGGCTTGCTGTCGTGAAGTTCGGAAGGTTTCAGAAGTGCCGATTTTGTTTTTGTCTTCAAGAGATGATGAGATAGATCGCATTTTGGGTTTGGAAATTGGCGGCGATGATTATGTAACAAAGCCGTTCAGTCCACGTGAGCTGGTCGCGCGTATTAACGCCATCCTAAAACGTACACAAAGTGTGGTGAATACTGCCGAAGAAACTCAAAGCCAGCGTCTATTGCATGGTCAGCTATCTTTAGATGAAGAGCAGCATGCGGTTTGGTGGGGTAAGCAAAGTGTTAATCTTACTGCGACTGAGTTTGCGATTCTTGCGCAGTTTATGCGGCATCCTACTCGCGTGTTTAGCCGTGATAGCATTATGAGCAGCGCTTACCAATTTAATATCCAAGTCAGTGATCGGACCATAGATAGTCACATCCGTCATATACGCAGTAAGTTTGCAGCAGTGGGTTGTGAAAGCATTATTGAAACGTTGCACAGCGTGGGTTACAAACTCTCCCCATGCCAATAAACGCCAGAACACGCAGTCGTCGTCTCTATCGATTAAGAACGATATTGCTAGTCGTTATGCTATCGGTTTTAGTATTGCCTATCGCTAGTCTCTTCTTGTTTCGATTTTACGAAAACGAGTTGGTACGTCGAACAGAAGAGCAGTTGATTGCTCAAGCGGCAGCGATCTCTGCAACCTATCGTGAGTTGATGGATTTTGATGGGGCTCGCAGCACAATTCCTAATGATCCAACTCAATCTTTAAAGTCACAGAAGAGCACGGCGAGTCGTCTTTACTACACACCCATTGATCCTGCGCTGGACTTGTCAAAACAGGCAATTTTATCACGTAGGGGCGATGCCATTCCTGCAGTGGTTCCTGTTTCGCCCAAAGTCAAAAGAGTGGGCGCGAGCATGCAAGCCATTATGATCAATACGCAGCGTTATACGTTAGCGGGTATGAGGTTGCTGGATCAAAATGGCACCGTGATTGCGGGTCGAAGCGAGGTTGGACAGTCACTCCGTCATATTCAGGAAGTTAGGGGAGCCTTAAAAGGGAATTACACTCCCGTGATTCGTGAACGAATTTCTGATCAGCCACAGCCGCCTCTAGCATCAATTAGTCGAGGTACTGGTATTCGAGTGTTTATCGCCTTTCCCATTTTGCACAATAATAAAGTGAAAGGGGCCGTCTACCTGTCGCGCACACCGCAGAATATTCTTAAGCATATGTACCAAATTAGAGGAAAGCTGATTCTTCTTGGGTTTGTATTGCTGATGGTGACGGGCCTGTTAGTGCTGTTCATTTCTTCTCGTTTATCTCGTCCGATTCGAGAGCTAATCGCGCAAACTCAGAAGGTCACAAGAGGAGAGCAGCAGACTGTATCAGTGCTGCATCAGCCGGGTACTTATGAGTTGGCGCAGCTTTCTGGCAGTTTTGCTGAGATGTCAGAAACCTTAAAAGAGCGCTCTACCTATATCGATCGATTTGCATCGCATGTCTCTCACGAATTTAAGACGCCGCTGACCTCAATGCAGGGTGCTTTAGAGTTGTTGCAAGAACACGGTGAAGACATGCCACAAGAGCAAAGGCAGCGTTTCATTGATAATTTATACGATGATACGGAGCGATTAAAACGCCTGGTCAATCGTTTGTTAGAGCAGGCGCGCGCAGACTCATTGCAGGCTACGAATGAAAATACGAATGTTTTTCCAATGGTGAAGTTGTTAGCGAGTGCTTATGAAAAACGGGGTTTAAAAATCGATTACGAAATGTCTGATTTGTATCTCAATATCGCGCCGATTGCCTTTGAAACCGTGCTGACTAATCTGTTTGAAAACAGCTTACAGCATGGTGCAGATCATATTGATATGACAGTTGATGTTGTGTCTTCTGAGTGTTTGATTACTTTGCAAGATAATGGATCTGGTATTTCAGAGGCTAACCAAGAAAGCGTATTCACTCCATTCTTTACAACGCAAAGAGAAGAGGGTGGAACAGGCCTTGGTTTAGGAATCGTGCAAGCGTTACTTCAAACTTGGAAAGGGTCTATTCGATTAATCCCTAATGAAAGTGGCGCTTGTTTTGAGGTGAAGCTGTCTATCTCTGGTGATCAATCATCATCGTCGTAGGCATCGCTTTTCCTGCCTATCAGCTTGTTCCAAGCCGCTTTTCCTTCGCCTCTAAATGAAGCGGCAATAAGCTGACAAACAAGGTAAACAGCGGGAATGTAATACCAAAAGAAGGTAACGAATGCTAACCAGATGGGCCAACCCCAAAGCTTAACGGTAGCTATGCTGGCAAGTGTTGAACCTACAATTGGGATAATAGATAAAACCAGTGCGCTGGGGGCTGCTAGTAAGCCATGCCAGCTAAAACTGCCCGTTAACCATTCATAAATGCAGTAGGTAATCAGCACTGCCATAATGAAATAGGCGGATACCCATACACAGCCAAATCGGCTTTTCCATTTTGCCGCACGTTTTTCATGAAGCGTTTGCATTTCATGAAAGATTCGGCGGCAGTCGCTTCCTTTTAATGAAGGAAACACCGTCTGCATGATTTCGGAGCCTTTCGAAACACCTGTTTCATCGTCTTGTAAATAGGTATTGATGGACTCTGGGAAGAGCGGGCGCAGGACTTCCATATCCTCAGATGAGGCTTCTTTGCAAAGAAATGACTCGAGCGATTCACTGGCAGCTTCAACTCTCAGGCGTTCTTCACGCCATGCTTTACGGCCAACTTTTAATGAGATTGTAAAATCAGCGACAAGCTTATAATTACCATTGTAGCGCTTGCGTAAAACGGTAAAAAAGAGTCCCGCTCTTGAAAGCGCTGAAAATGATTGGCCTAGGTTTTTTAACTCTCGCTCAAAAAACATTTCACCGTCACGACTTGGGTCGGCAACGATAATTTTTGTGCGACCAGCAATAGCCTGTTCAAACTCGGCTTTAGTCGTGTTGTACTCAGCATTCATGATGTTGAACGCATCATCATCCTGAGGTAAACCACTTATATTAATAGCGTAGACGAACATACTGTTTCCCGAACCTAATCTCGCACTTGTCTAGATCGAAACGTTCGACCTTTTAATTTTCCGCCGCCTAATTTTCGCAATGCGGGTCTGACGGCATCAAGGGCTACTGCAACGTAAGCCCAATTATCAAAGATATGTATTTTACCAACTTGCTTGCCTTCAATGCCATTCTCGCCTGTTAAGGCTCCCAAAATATCACCGGGGCGGAGTTTTTGCTTTTTTCCGCCATCAATCAAGATTGTACTCATCATTGGTACGACAGGCGGGTTGTCTAACAAGCTTAATGGCGGTAGTTCCTCTGTATCATTGATTGGATCAATATCACCATCTAGCAAAGCCACCCGATGCGCTTCTGCTTCTGAGTATAAGGAACAAGCTACACCCGTGCTGCCAGCGCGTCCCGTTCTACCTATTCTGTGAAGATGAACTTCTGGGTCGTTGGCAATATGATAATTGATTACCATGTCGATCGCATTGATATCCAGACCTCTGGCGGCAACATCCGTTGCAACTAAAACAGAAATGCTTTTGTTGGCAAAACGAACTAGCGTTTTATCGCGATCGCGCTGCTCTAAATCACCGTGCAAAGCCAGCGCGCTATAACCGTTTTGAAGTAGCGCATCGGCTACCTGCTGGGTATCTCGCTTAGTATTGCAAAAAATAACGGTCGATTCTGAGCGGTAGTGTTGCAATAAAAGGCGTAGCGCTGTGAGTCGGTATGGATCGGAAGTTGTGTAGAAATGCTGCTTAATAATACTGTTGTCATGAAGCGAAGGCGCTTTCACCATGACGGGATTCTGCATAATGCTATTGGAGATCTTCTTGATTTGCTTTGGAAACGTTGCACTAAACAGCATCGTTTGGCGATGCTCAGGCGTTTGCTCGATAATCGTTTCAATGGTGTCTTGAAAGCCCATTTCTAACATACGGTCTGCTTCGTCAAGCACTAGCGTATGCACATGATTAAATTTCAATGTGCCGCGCTTTAAATGATCTTCAATTCGCCCGGGGGTGCCAATAATGATATGAGCACCATGCTCTAAAGAACCCGCTTGCGGGCCAAAAGGCATACCGCCACAGAGTGTTAATACTTTTATATTATGAATACTGCGTGCTAGCTTGCGGACTTCCTTCGCTACTTGATCAGCCAGTTCGCGAGTCGGACACAGTACTAATGCCTGAATGCGAAAGCGTTCAACGTCTAAGCGGTTTAAAAGCCCCAAGCCAAATGCCGCTGTCTTGCCTGAGCCCGTTTTTCCCTGAGCAATGACGTCTTTGCCTTCCAAAATATCAGGAAGACTTAAGGCTTGGATAGGGGTCATTTCAGTGTAATCGAGTGACTTTAGGTTCTCGATCAAGCTGGGATGTAGTTGTAGCGAAGAAAAAACGGTGGCACTCACGGTGTTATCCTGAGGTTGGTAGTGGAGTCTCACGACTCCGGCCACCTAGTTTACAACGTTTTGGCCTACAGTTTATTGATTAAACCAATTTATTAGCTTATTTGCTTAGCCATTCAATGACACCAGCTTGGTGCTAGCATCAGAAATGAGCTGGTTCAAGTCGGCTTGACTGTATTTTCCATAGAGGATGCTAGCAATAGCCATCGGGTCAACAGTCTGTTTATTTTCTTGGATTCCATAAAGCAGTCGCGATAATAATGAGAAATCAATGTCACGGATGTAGCTTTTCCGTTTGTCCATTTTCCATAGCTTATTTTCAGGCGACTCGTCCTTACCTTTCAAAGATAAGTTAAATAGGTCCGATTTCATGAAAATCGTGACACAGTTCCGAATAGTGCTGCTATCTAGCTGACTATTGAACATTTTAAACAGTGTTGATTCTATTTCCTGTCGAGAGCTTGGTGGAAAAGTAACGATTTGATGATAAGAGCGAACTAAGGTCGATTTGCTGACGCAGTTCCAGTCGCGCGCACTTAAAAACCGTAAGTACATATCAACGATAGGTTCCTTGTTTTCCAAGCGGCCAGGTTGAAAAGCGTTCGATTGTTCCTGAGAAATGAGAGATGATTTTTTCATCTCGATGTAAGCCATAATGCTGTTAGAGTCTGCTGTTTGTGTCAGTCTTATGGCGGGAATGCCCTCTAAAAATAATCTAAAATTAGCAAAACCATGCTTTTTTTCATCAAACTCGGGATCAAGTTCTAACATACGTTTCTTGAGTTCATCGCAATCAGCATAGCCATTTAAGCTACGTAAAGTGTTACGAGCTAAAGCCGCTGCTTTATTGTAACCGCTTCCTGTTAAACGGTTTGGTTTGGCGATTGCACGGTCAGTAAAGATGAAGCTTGAGCAAGATGATTCCACGCTTTTGCTCAATGGTGACTTTGGCCCAACGCCGATCACCTCTTTTCCAAGGGAGCGCAGCTTTCGAAATAGCGATGAAAAATCTGAATCCCCAGTTGCGAGTACAAAGCAGTCAATATTAGCGTGTGTTAGGGCATATTCCATCACGTCAATTGTGAGCTGGATGTCAGCTGAGTTTTTACCCCGTACCGGATGGAAGCTGTGCGAAAAATCAAAACCTAAACGATCTAGGCTAGGTTGTAGCAAACTAATGCTAGCGCTTGACCAATTACCATAAGCTT
>CALKXC010000331.1 GCA_938004025.1 uncultured Leucothrix sp.
ACATTTCGCGGTACTAAGCTACTTATGTGATAAAAAGCTATCAATCTTTGAGTTTAGGTCAGAGAAATCTGAATTTATGCAGTCGTGAACACATATTTCTTTCTCAGAGCGCAGCCAAGTTAGCTGTCGTTTGGCAAGCTGACGGGTGGCAATGATGGCTCTATTTTGCATTTCATCGTAGCTTATCTCCCCTTTGAGGAAGGACCATGCTTGCCTGTAACCAATAGAACGGACAGATGGTAGGTCTTCGTGGAGATCTCCGCGGTTGTAAAGTGCTTTAACCTCATCTAAAAAGCCCGCATCCATCATCATTCCAAAGCGTAATGCAGCGCGCTTTCGTAACCATTCCCTGTCGGATGGTATGAGTGCAATTTTCATCACCCGGTAAGGCAAACTGTTCTCGGCCGCCTTCTTATGGTGGTCACTCATCGAAATGCCTGTTAACTCATACACTTCCAATGCACGCTGTAATCGTTGTGGATCGTTTGGGTGAATTCTCTCAGCAGAAGCAGGATCAATTGCCTTTAATTGCTCATGGAGTTTCTCCCAACCTTCAGACTCTGCTTGCTTAGTCAGCCTATCTCGAATGCTTTGATCTGCTTGTGGAAGTTCCGATAATCCGTATTGCAGCGCTCTGAAATAGAGCATCGTGCCGCCCACTAATACCGGCACTTTCCCCGCTTTGGTAATGGTTTCCATTTCAGAAAGCGCATCGCGACGAAAATCAGCAGCAGAGTAGCTTTCACTAGGGTCAAGAAAGCTGATTAGTCTATGTGGTGCCCGTTGCAATGTTTCCGCATCTGGCTTGGCAGTACCAATATCCATGCCTTTGTAGACAAGGGCAGAATCGACACTAATCAGCTCACAATCATGGCGTTCTACAAGGTCTACGGCTAGATCCGTCTTGCCCGAAGCGGTAGGGCCCATAATGAAAATGGCACGAGGCAATTTGTCCGCTACTTTAGACAAGCCTATTGACCACGCATAAAGAGTTTATCAAGCTGGCTTAAGCTCATTTGAGTCCAAGTTGGCCTGCCATGATTGCATTGACCGCTTCGCTCGGTGCGTTCCATGTCACGAAGTAAAGAATTCATTTCTGGAACAGTCAGACGATGGTTTGCTCTAACAGAGCCGTGACAGGCCATTGTCGAAAGAATTTCATTCATGGCTTGCTGAATACGTTCACTCGTCCCATGCATCAACAAGTCGGATAAAACGTCTCTTACTAGGCTTTCAATATCTGAGTTTTTAAGCAGGCTAGGCACTGCTCGAACCGTGATTTTCTCAGGTGATAAACGGCTTAATGAGAAACCTAGTTTTTTAAAAGTATCTGGGTTGTTATCGGCGCAATCCGCTTCTTTCTTGCTAACTGAAATAGCGAGAGGCACCAGTAATGGCTGTGACCTAACACTCTCTTCAGCCATGCTTCGTTTTAAATATTCGTAAGTAATGCGCTCATGTGCTGCGTGCATATCAACCACTATAAGCCCATGAGCATTTTCAGCTAAAATGAAAATGCCGTGTATTTGTGCGACTGCAAACCCTAGCGGTGGAATCTCTCCGGTATCGGTTGTGGCGCGTTGTACTGGCATTGAGAAGCCGCCAGAACTAGCAGTGTTAACCCCTTTATTTAATGAGTTAATGCTTAAATTTGCAGATTCGTTAGCTGTACTCGTTTCGGTGTTAATTTGCCCCTGTTGGCCTAGCCCAACGGAGGAGGCTTGATTTTCAAGATTTTCATTGCCGTGCAGGCGCTTATAAAAATCGACTTGTTCTTTAACGGGGATGTTTAACGACTGTTGGTCAGTCATTGAGCTGTATCGAAGGGAGTCTTGTAACGATGCGGCTTTGTTCAATAGCTCAGTAGGTCTGGCTTCTTCGCTAGCAACGAGTTGGTCTTTGGGTCTAAAATCCGCCAACGTCTTGTGGAGGCTTCTATACATAAACCCATGCACCAAGCTAGATTCACGAAAGCGAACTTCATGCTTAGTCGGGTGTGCATTCACATCTACCTTCGTGGGGTCAATATCTAGGTAAAGCACGTAGGCCGGATGACGGCCGTGGTACAGCACATCTTGGTAAGATTGGCGGATAGCATGAGTCACCACTCTATCTTTTACAATGCGGTGATTCACATAGAAAAACTGTAAGTCAGCTTGTGAACGAGAAAAGGTCGGTAAGCCAATCCAGCCCGTCAACTTTAGATCAGCTCCTTCATGTTCTACGCGAATAGACTGCTCAGTGAATGCGGGCCCACAAATTTCAGCAACACGTCGTTCTGCCATTTCAATGCTTGTGGCTGGGCGTAAGTTGAGCACTGGTTTTTGGTTGTGGCGTAAGGTGAAGCCCGTTTCAAAACGGCTTAGCGCAACTTTTTTAACAACATCTTCAAGATGACGAAACTCTGTTTTCTCTGTTTTGAGAAACTTGCGTCGCGCTGGAACATTAAAAAATAGATCACGTACATCCACCGTGGTGCCTGTCGCATGTGAGCAAGGCTCTGGGTCATCAAACTGTTCTTGGCCGTTACCCTGTAATTGCCAAGCTTCATCAGAGTTTTGACACTTTGAGCTTAAAGTGAGCCGCGAGATAGAGGCAATGCTGGGTAACGCTTCTCCTCTAAAACCAAAGGAAAGTACGTTTTCTAAATCGTCTAAGGAAGCAATCTTACTGGTTGCATGCCGTGACAGTGCCAGCGGTAATTCTTCTTTTGGTATGCCACGACCGTTATCGCGAATGCGAATGCGTTTTACGCCGCCTTGCTCAATATCGATGTCTATCTGGGTTGCCCCGGCATCCAAGGCGTTCTCCAAGAGTTCTTTAATTGCAGACGCAGGACGCTCTACGACCTCGCCGGCTGCGATCTGGTTGATTAGATGTGGGGGAAGTTGCTTAATTGACATCTAAAAAGGATAACCTAACTGAGTATCAAGAACAGTAATTAAATGGCAGTTTAGGTATCTTGCATCGCAAATTGTTTTCTTAGATGCTGAGAAACTGCCAGCCAAGCACCAGATAAGCCTAAAAAACTGCTGCTCACTAAAATGATTAAGGTTACCCAAACACCAAGGCCCGTAATGTTGTACTGACTACCGTATAGGTTAGCTAACTTATCAACGGGAGGAATAAGGAATAGCAAGGAGACGTGAACAATGACTAAACTCAGTATGCCTCCAAAAAATCCATACCAAAAGCCACTGTATAAGAAGGGACGACGAATATAGCTTGTCGTTGCGCCCACAAGTTGAGTCACTTCAATTTCTTCTTTTCGGTTCTCAATATTCAGCCTGATGGTGTTACCAACCACTAATAGTACGGTCAGCCCTAGCAATACAGCCACTACTAAAACCACACGCTCTGCTATTTGCATAATGGCTCTTAAGCGTTGTACCCACTCAATATCCATCTGAACTGAGTCAACTTCTGGGTAGTTTTTAAGGCGCTGTGCAAGTGCATCAAGGTCAACACCAGGGTCGCCAAATAAACTCATTCTTGGAGTGACAACCAGCACGTGAGGTAAAGGATTCCCGCCCACAGTGTCAATAATGTCCTGAACACCCGCAACTTGCTGCATGTGTTTAAGGCCATCTTCACGTTTAATCAGTTTGACGTTTTCAATGTCATTCAGCTCTGAAAGCAGCTCTGCGCGATCTTGGGCTTGTTGGGCGGTAATATTTTGGTTGATATAAACGGAAATAGTAGGAACTTCACGCTTATCATCAGTCAGTGTTTTAAGATTGCCCAGCAGTATGTAGAGCCCAGCAGGTAATGAAAGCGCGATAGCAATCGCTGCTAAAGTAATCCAAGTGGACAATGAATGCTGCCAAAGCTGGTTTAAACTTTGGTGAAAAGCCTGATTATGTTGGCTCAATCGACTGCGAAGCGGCGAGGTGGCTTGGTTTCTAGTTTTACTCATAGCTGATCACCTACTCTTAACTTTTTGCAGTTCGATGATACGTTTGCCCATTCTTTCTACCAAAGGCTGATCGTGACTAGCGATTAGAATCGTCGCACCTAAATCATTAAATTGCAGGAAGGTCTGCATAATGTCCGCTGCAAGCACTGGATCAAGATTACCTGTTGGCTCGTCGGCTAAAATGATACTTGGTTTATTGACAACGGCACGGGCAATACCGACACGTTGCTTTTCACCCGCGGATAACATCATCGGGTAGTCTTTTTCTTTAACGAGCAGGTTAACCTTGTCTAAAGCAGCATGAACACGACGCTCGATATCTTGCGGACGCATGCCAGATATCATGAGTGGTAAAGCGACGTTGTCAAAAATTGTTCGGTCTGACAGAAGGTGATGATCTTGAAAAATGACACCAATGCTGCGCCGATAATTAGCAACTTGATTTTGTTTAAGTTGGCTGATGTCAAAGTTATCAATCAGTACGTTGCCTGCGGTTGGCCTATCTAGCAGTGCAATTAACTTTAATAAGGTACTTTTACCCGCGCCCGAAATGCCTGTAAGAAAAGCCATTTCGCCTTTTCTAAGTTTCAAGTTGACATTGTAGAGTGCAATCTGCCCAGTTGGGTATTTCTTGCTTACATCTTGCAGCTCAATCATTTGAAGCGCCCATTTTTCCCCTGATTAATATTAATGACTAGTGGGGGTTCTGAAAACAAACGATGATTTTAAGCGGTTTAGTAGGTAAAACACAATCAAGTCAGCGTTATAGCTGGGATATTTTAGGATAGAGTTCAGGATTGGTGAATGTTGCGCAATAAAAAACGCCACTCCAAGGATGAAGAGTGGCGCTATCAGGTGAACGAGGTAGAAGGTTGTTATTTATTTTGTCCTGATATTATTTTTATTATTAATCTAATTGTTGTTAGTTCTTCATCAGGCTTCTAACTGTTCGGTCTTATCTACGCAATCCATTTTATTATTATTGTTTTCCTATTAAGTTATATGCAATGGGCGTGCCAACTAGGTATTGACCGCTAAGTCTTTGATTTTTCGTTGATGAAAGGTGTCGATAGCTCATGAACGGTAACTCAGCTGTCAGTATGTGACAGCTCTGGGAATAATCTGACAGCGGAATCAGGAATTTGTCAGCTTTTAAACCGCATTGACAGGTCAATGGCTTTGATGTGTTTGGTAATGGCACCAATCGAAATCAAATCCACGCCAGTTTGGGCGATGCCTAGTATGGTGTCCATATCCACATTGCCTGAAGCTTCAAGTGGAATCTTCTTAGGATTGTTATTTACGGCCTGCCTCATTGTTTCATTATCGAAGTCATCTAGCATGATAATATCGGCATCTGCCGCACAAGCTTCTTCAAACTCCGCCAGGTTCTCTGTTTCCACTTCAATCTTTACGCCCGGATGTAGCTTTCTGGCATTTGTGATTGCTTGAGTGATAGAGCCAGCCGCCATAATGTGATTTTCTTTAATCAGGATCATGTCATACAGTCCGACGCGATGATTTTTTCCTCCTCCACAGGTAACCGCGTACTTTTGAGCAAGTCGCATACCGGGCAATGTTTTGCGAGTGTCTAATATGCGGGTATGTGTGCCAGCGATTGCCTTTACATACTGATTAGTTTGCGTCGCGGTAGCCGAAAGTGTTTGCACAAAATTTAATGCCGAGCGCTCACCGGTTAGTAGAGAACGAGACAGTCCGCTCAAGCTGCAAATGATGGAATCAGCTGGAACTGTGTCACCATCATTATAATGCCAAGTGACTGATACGTCTGAATCAACTTGTTTAAATACTTCGTCAAACCAGTCTTGGCCAGCAAGGATAGCTTCTTCTCGGCAAACAACCGTCGCTTCTGACAGGCTATCTTCCGCAATTAAATCGGCAGTAAGGTCCCCATCTCTGATGTCCTCTTGTAGCGCCAGCTGTACCATTAGTATACGGTTGTTTTTGAGATTCATGCATTAGCCTTCTTGTGTTAATTTTTACGAAGATCATAGGATGCACACACTGTATTGGCAAGTGAAGAAGGATGAGTGTCAGCCGTAAATCAAGCGATAGACAACTTGCACTATCAAACAGAGTTGGTAAAGTTCGCACATTGTCGGGAATGCAACTTTAAAGAGTAATTCGTTATATGGATTTTGTTGTTGGTCAGCGTTGGGTAAGCCACACTGAAGCGCAGTTAGGTTTAGGCATTATTTCAGCAGTTGCTGATCGATTAATCACTTTAAACTTTCCCGCTGTAGAAGAAGAGCGGTCTTATGCGGCGACAAATGCCCCACTAAGTCGAGTAGTTTATAAAGAAGGCGACACGATCAATACCATGGATCTTAGGACTTTGGTCATTGAAGAAGTGTTAGAGAATGGTGGGCTCTTCATTTATTTTGGAATCGATGAAGCGGGCGATTCCCACATTGTCCCTGAGTCCAAGTTAGATTGCTTTGTGCAATTTACGTCCCCTGTTCAACGACTCTTTAGTAGTCAGCTAGACAAAGGTGATGCCTTTCGCCTTCGTGTGAAAACCTTGGAGCAACGCAACCGCCTGCAGCAGTCCGGTGTAACGGGCTTGATGGGATCACGCACTAATCTTCTCCCACACCAAATTTTTATCGCCAATGAAGTAGCCAAGCGTTATGCGCCGCGTGTGTTATTAGCAGACGAAGTGGGCTTGGGTAAAACAATCGAAGCAGGTATGGTGATTCACCAGCAGCTTCACACTGGGCTTGCGAGTCGTGTGTTATTAGTGCTGCCACCTTCATTAGTCCATCAGTGGCTGGTGGAAATGCGCCGTCGCTTCAATCTTAATTTCTCTATATTCGATGAAATGCGTTTGAGCATTGATGGTGCTGATGAT
>CALKXC010000332.1 GCA_938004025.1 uncultured Leucothrix sp.
GGTACTGGTTCGGGTTACCAGGCTGCGATCTTAGGGGGGCTAGTTCGCGAACTACATACTGTAGAGCGCATCACTCCACTTCATCGTAATGCTAGGGACCTACTTTACCAGTTGGGGTATCGAAATGTGCGTACTCACTTGGCAGACGGTAGCTGGGGGTGGGAACAATCAGCACCTTACGATGCAATTATTGTCACAGCAGCACCAGAAGCTGTGCCAGAGGCATTATTACAACAATTAGCAATTGGTGGGCGGCTTGTAATACCGGTAGGTGGCAGTGAGGGTAAGCAAGATTTACAGCTAATTCGCCGTTTATCGGAAGAAACCTTTGATATTGAGAGCAAAGAAACGGTAGTATTCGTCCCGCTATTAGAAAAAATAAATTAAAAAAATCCTTTAAAATGAAGCTGTTTTCGAATATATATAATAAAGTAATTGAATTAGCGAAGCATCGTCATGCGGAATACTACCTAGGTGGACTGAGTTTTGCAGAATCCTCATTCTTTCCGATACCACCGGATGTGATGTTAATGCCCATGAGTCTGGCTGTGCCAGAGCGTTGGTTAAGGTTTGCTTTTTTAACAACGATTGCCTCGGTGTTAGGTGGAATAGCTGGCTATTTCATTGGCGCTTGGGCGTTTGAATGGCTCGAATCCATTCTTGTTACAGGGGGGTATGAAGGACGATTGGATCAGGCGAAAAGCCTTTTCGAATCTTACGGAGTTTGGGCAATTTTGGCTGCAGGCTTTTCACCCATACCTTATAAATTATTCACAATAACTGCTGGCGCGCTTTCAATGGCCTTCCTTCCGGTTCTAATTACATCTGTGATTGGGCGGGGCGCACGATTCTTTTTAGTATCGGGCTTGGTGGCTAAAGCAGGTCCAGGAATGGAACCAACTATCTTAAAGTATATTGAGTGGTTGGGTTGGTTGGTAGTGGTATTGTTGATCACAATAGTTATTTTTACTCAGGTATAAATCTATGGACAGAAAATATAAATTATTAGTCGCAAGTTCGTTGGTTTCTGTGATTGCTACAGGTTGTTCTTCTTACGGTACCCGTGGTAACACTGATCCTCAAACGAATGTTACAGGTGCAGGTGGTTATACGAGTCAGCAAGCTGCTACATCAACGGTGTCAGACAACACGGTTCAGACAACGACTACTTCGAATGGCAGAACGCAACAGTGGTACATTGACCAGTACAATCGCAATAAAGCTGCGGGTACTAACAATGGTCGTACTCAGCAGTGGTATATCGATCAGTATAATCGTGAGCAAGCTGCAAAGAAGAACCAAACTAACACTGCGCCAAACGGCCGCACACAGCAATGGTACATTGACCAGTACAACCGTAACAAAGCCTCTGGCACAAACAACGGTCGTACTCAGCAATGGTATATAGACCAGTATAATCGTGAGCAGGCTGCTAAGAAGGCGAAAGCAAATACGGCCACTAACGGTCGCACGCAGCAATGGTATATCGACCAGTATAACCGCCAGCAAGCTGCCGCTAAGCAACGTCAACTTCAGCAACAGAGACAGCAGCAGCAAGCTCAACAGCAGAATCAGCAGGTTGCTACTAACGGCCGCAGTAAGCAGTGGTATATCGATCGCTTTAATCGCCAGCAAGCTGCCAAAGCGGCTGCTCAAAATACTTATGTACCGCCAAAGCCAGTAGTGGTTAAGCCGTATGTTGCACCCGCTTATGTACCACCTAAGCCTATCGTGTACAACGCGCCTAAAGCTTATGTTGCACCAGCTCCTGCGACTAAGACACAAACGCAATATGTTGACTACACAGGAGGCGTAGCTGCAGCGGCGACTACACCTACACCGACAAACAAAAACCTTTACACTGGCAGCTTCCAGCAGCCAAATACAACTTATCAGCAGTACACGCCTAAAACTTACACCGGTGGTGCGAGCTCTGGGAATGCGGTAAGCACAGCAGCTACTTCAGGTGCTGGTACTTACATCGTAAAGAAAGGTGATACCGTGTTTGAAGTAATGCGTCAGACTGGCGTTTACTGGAAAGAGATTATCAGCATGAATAATCTTCAAGCGCCAAGCTACACCATTCAGCCTGGTCAAGCGCTACGACTCAGGTAAGCACTGACTTTTGTCATTGCTAAAAAAAGCCGCCTCTTATTAATTAAGAGGCGGCTTTTTATTGTTCTTAAGAAATTCCGTTGATGAAATTAGCTCCAGTCAAACAAGTTTTCCCAAAAGCTTTTTTTCTTTTCCGGGGCTTTATTTTGGTTGATGTATTCGTCTAACTGATCATAACTTAATAAACCGATATGAGTGTCAATGAGCTCTCCCGATGGGGACACGATGTAAGTTGTAGGCAATCCAGGAACTTCGCCAAAAGCTTCCATTGTGCTGGTTTGGGTTGGAATGATTGGGTAATTGATTTTTTGGTCCTTAACAAAATCTTTGAGCACATCCACTTCATCCATCCCTGCGTCCATCCCTAAGATGCTCACTTTGTCTGGATTGTCGTTTAGGAACCGGATCAGATCAGGAATCTCAACGCGACATGGCGGACAGAAGATAGCCCAGTAGTTTACGACAACCCACTTGCCTTGATAGTCTGAGAATTCATGAACTTTTCCATTCATATCTTGAAATGAAAAGTCTTCAACTGGTTTAGCATTTGCTGCTGAAAAACTGAGCGTTAGCAGTGCAACTAAAAGTAGTTTTCTTAAAAAAATCAAATTTGAATTAACCATAAATTGTGACCGAAAGCTGGTTACATGTTAAGTTAGCGCCTTGTTAGCACTACCGTTATGAGAAGTTATA
The DNA here is from genome assembly GCA_938004025.1 of uncultured Leucothrix sp. Taxonomy (GTDB): domain Bacteria; phylum Pseudomonadota; class Gammaproteobacteria; order Thiotrichales; family Thiotrichaceae; genus Leucothrix. Next base: position 2,809 of record CALKXC010000332.1, read on the forward strand.
AATGAGTAAGAAAGCGATCATATATCACAATCCTCGTTGTTCAAAATCCCGTGCGACCTTAGCGGTTTTAGAAGAGCAAAATGAATCTATTGAGGTGGTTAAGTATCTAGAGACTCCACCCGATGCAGAAACGCTTCGTCATGTGCTCGCTACTCTAAAGCTCTCGCCAAGAGAACTTATGCGTCGCAATGAAGTTGAATACGCTGAAAATGGGCTAGCGGATGAAACCTTGACGGAAGCGCAGCTGATTCAGGCGATGATTGACCATCCAAAACTGATCGAACGACCGATTGTAATTAAAGGTGATAGAGTAGCCATTGGTCGTCCTCCTGAATCAGTACTTGAGATATTGTAAGGGTTACGTATGACAAAGGTATTAGTACTCTATTATAGCCGTCATGGTGCAACGTTAGAGCTCGCCAACCGCGTGGCTAGAGGGGCTGAATTGATTGAGGGGGTTGAGGCAATCATTCGCACAGTACCTGAAGTTTCTGCAGTGTGCGAAGCAACGGAAAGCGCTGTTCCTGAGCAAGGAGCGCCGTACGTTACGATGGAAGATGTCATTGAGGCAGACGGTATCGCTTTCGGTTCTCCAACTCGCTTTGGCATGATGGCTACTCCGCTGAAATACTTCTTGGAGCAAACCTCTCCGCAATGGCTTTCAGGCACTTTGATTGGAAAGCCCGCTGGCGTGTTCACCTCGACCTCAAGCATGCATGGTGGGCAAGAAGCCACATTGCTTTCTATGATGCTTCCTTTGTTGCACCACGGAATGGTTATAACGGGCGTACCTTATAGTACGGCTGCTTTGATGACGACAGAAACAGGGGGAACTCCTTATGGGCCTTCTCATGTTGCTGGCGCTAATAATCAAAATGTCATTAGTGAAGACGAGCATACGATTAGTTTGGTATTAGGCAAACGAATAGCCGAATTAGCGGTCGCACTTAAAAAATGAAATCACTTAAATCATCGTATTGGCTTACTTTACTTTCACTGCTAGGTTTAGTCGTTTGTATTATTGTTTGGAATGGCTGGTTAGCAGTTGATCAGAAAGTACCGCTAGCTTATGAAATTGCTATTTTCTGCATCCCCCTTTTGTTATTTTTGAAGGGGATATTCAACGGCAAGCGTGGTATTTATGTCTCGCTAATGGTGGTTGCATTTTTCTATTTCTTAATGGGAATCTGGCACATCATAGAGCCAGCAGAGCGGTTATATGGTGTTGTTATTACCATTCTAAGTCTGGGGCTCTATTTGGGTGGGTATTTTTATGCAAAAAATCACGACAAAATAGCACAGGCTAAGTTTGATGCTGAAGAGGCAAAAGCAATCAAGGAGCGTCAGTCTTAAGCTTTTCTTCCGCTTTCACCTGTTGCCAAGCATTGTCTAAAGCTTCATCGTTGTACTCTGCGCCATCGCCACTAATTTCAAGAATCTCTCTTAAACGATCAACGCGGCGCTCAAATTTATTATTGGCTTTTCTCAGGGCATTCTCTGGTTCAATTTTAAGCTGGTGTGAAAGGTTTGCGACACTTAATAACAAATCGCCAACTTCTTCTTCGATACGCTTTTGCCCTTGCTTCTCTAGAATACATTCAATAACTTCATCGAGCTCTTCCCTTACTTTTTCTGCAACGGGCTGCCATTCATGCCAGTCAAAACCAAATTGAGCTGCACGCTTTTTAAGCTTCACCGAACGCATTAATGCAGGTTGGCTTTGCAAAATGTCTGAAAAGTGTCCTGATGGTTTGGTTGCCATATCAGCATCCGCTTGCAACTCACGTTCTTTCTGTTTGATTTTCTCCCAGTCTGCTTTTTGATCAGCTTCAGAGTCATACTTTTTCCCTTCAAATACATGAGGATGGCGACGAATCATTTTTTTACTGACAGTTCTAGCAACTGTGTTAAGATCAAAGTGACCTTGCTCTTTAGCGATCTGGGAATAAAATACGATTTGAAACAATAAATCTCCCAGTTCATCACAAAGCGCTTCAGGTTTGCCGGTATCGATTGCAGCGCCTACTTCATACACTTCTTCTAAAGTAAACGAAAATAAGCTCTGCCAAGTTTGTTTAAGATCCCATGGACATCCCGTTGTTGGGCGACGAAGTTGGTCCATCACATCGAGCAATTCTTGAATCGCATTAGAATTAATTGGCTTTGGCTTGGTCATACTAAAAATAGTCCGCGTTAATAAATGGGGAAAGTGTACGTAAAGTTGGGGGTATAAATAATGACGAGTATCAGTAACTCGCATTCAGCGCGTTTGTTCTTTTGGTTCCTGTGGCTAGGCGGTATTGCTCTTGGTTTTTTTTTGGTAGGGCAGTTTATCATTCATACAATTGTTAACAACAATATGCAGCGAGCGATTCCTTACGCTTTGGGATTTGTTTGGCAGTGTGGTGTTCAGCTCAGTGCTTTAAAAAGTTATCAAAATTCTGAACGCTTGCGTGAGCCACTGTTAATTCAGCTGTTAGGTAGCTTAGCTCTGATTATTATCGTCTTATCAATCTTGGTTTTAAGAAGTTAAGTCAATAATATTCAGCTAGACTCAAGCAATAACAGGTTAGTCTGG
>CALKXC010000333.1 GCA_938004025.1 uncultured Leucothrix sp.
CAGTCTTTAATTGAGAAAGGCTATTGGGATGCAGGGCAGCCTGTGATTGTGTTGAGTGCTGATGGGCTGGAGCGTCAGGGTGAAGTGGTTGTGATGCCTTTTAAATAGGCAACCGACAGGTGGTGAGTTCGGTTAATCTTAGGTTCAACTAAAACTTCGTAACCTGCGAAGCGAGCAAAGTCATTGAAACCTCTCCCCCCAGAGTTATTTAATGTGTTTGCTTGTCCAGAAGCTTCCTATTATAAAACTAACAGTATTTTTAAAATTACTGATTTTTTTAAACAAATTAGATTAAAAAATAATCTAATTGTAATTGATAATTATAAATTAACAAAAATAATCTATTAAGTGCTTGATTAGTCTAATCAGGCATATTATGTTGTTTTTTTGTTCACTAAAACGCAATCCCTAGTGAGGTGAATCTTTGAACTCCGAAAACAGTCTGTCGTCAGTTGTTAACACTGAACAAACTCCAGAATCGCTCTCCCGCCGTGCTTTCTTCGGTGGTAAATCAGTCGCTGTAGCTGCCGTTGGTGCGGCAGTATCAGTCCCTTCTCTAGCCAAGGCAGCAGTTCCTGGCACTGAGATCGATGACACGTTACATATCATTCAACGACTTACAATGGGCGTTACCCCAGCCTTATATGCTGAAGTCAATGCTATGGGTGTCGATGCATTTATCGAGCAGCAGCTTGACCCCTCATCATTAGATGATTTTGAAACTGAAGCGATGGTCAGCCAGTATACGCGATTAAATAAAAGTGCTGCTGAGCTACAAGTGCTGAAAAAACGAGCTCCCATTCGTCAAGAACTCCATGGCGCTACCGTCATTCGAGCTGTAAACAGTAATCGTCAGTTGCAAGAAGTCATGGTGGATTTTTGGAGTAATCACTTCAACGTCGATACGAAAAAGAAAGGGACTGCCTATTTTAAGCCAGCCGACGACAGAGGTATTCGGGAATTAGCTTTGGGGAATTTCAGTGACTTACTGATGTTTACCGCAAAAAGCCCCGCAATGTTGGAATATCTTGATAACCGAAAAAGTCGTGCAAACCGCAATCGTATCCCTAACGAAAACTATGCCCGTGAGTTGATGGAGTTACATACTCTGGGAGTTGATGGTGGCTACAGTGAAGACGACGTAATTGCGGTTTCATACTTGCTCAGCGGTTGGTCAATTAAGAAGGGCGAATTCCATTTTAATGCTAATGCTAATCGTTTAGGTCCCTTAAATGATGGCGGTGAGGTGATGGGCTGGGTGCCGTTTGCACCGGAGCGCTCAGTTGAAAATGGTGAGTCATTCATCAATTTCCTAGCCTATCAACCGGCGACTGCTAACTTTGTTTGTTGGAAGCTATGTCGCTACTTTGTGCGTGACGATATTGAGCAATATCACCCGCTAGTAGCTGAAGTTGCGGATGTTTTCAGTCAGAATGATACTGAGATTGTTCCTACGCTAAGAGCAATATTTGCATCGGATGAGTTTCGTCAATCTAAAGGTGAAAAGGTTAAGCGCAGTAACGAGTTGATGTACTCAATCCTACGAGCTACGGGGGCGACTTTTAACTTGGCAAGCCCAAGACGTTTAGGGAATCACTTCCGCAAGCATTTATCAAAAATGGATCATGCTTTATTTGAATGTGAGCCACCGACAGGATACCCCGTCGAAGCGAGCGCGTTTATCAATACCAATGCGATGGTCAATCGCTGGAATATGAGTTTTGGAATTGCTGCGAATAGGCTCTCAAGATTCGTAAGAGTTAATCAAAAGAGTTGGATTAATAATCCTGCCAATGTTCAAGAGTTAGTTGAGCAATTATCACAACGATTGATGAGCCGGTCGCTTGAAGAGTCAGAAAAACAAGCACTTTATTCTCAATTAGGCAAAGCGCCTGAGGATGTGGTTAAACGCAGAGATCTCAGACAAATTAAGACACTAGCGGGCTTAATTTTTGCATCTTCTTCATTCCAGATTCGATAAGGGGCTTATAATGTTTAATTCTAAATTTTCCCGTCGCCAATTTCTTAAAACGGCCGCTGCGGCAATTGCTTTACCAACGTTAAGCTCGCTCAGCAGCGTGTCTTTCGCTTCCAGTGGTCAAGCCGATCATACGGTTATTAATGTATTTTTACGCGGTGGAATGGACAGCCTCAACGCTGTGATTCCTTATGCAGAGCAAGCTTATTTCGATGCGCGTCCTACTATTGCAATTCCTGAAGCTGGTCGTACTGAGCTTAATGAACAGTTCGCCTTACACAAGGCAATGTCACCCTTAAAATCACTTTATGATAATGGTGATTTAGCATTTGTCATTGCTGCGGGACTTGGGGCGGCTTCAACAACGCGTAGCCATTTTTCCGCTCAACGACGCATGGAATTAGGCAGTGATGACAATATGCAAATGGATGGATGGTTAGGGCGTTACTTAGCGTCTAACTCAGATTCTGGCGCCGTGTTCCGTGGCGTGGGGATGGGCAAAGTACAGAAGTCCTTGCGTGGTTTTACGCCTGCCTTGGGTTTGTCTAGCTTGGCGTCATTTAAGATTAAAGCGAGGGGTGTTAATGCAAGCTCAGTACCTGACAGCTTAAGAAAGCTTTATGAAGGCATGGATCACCCAATACTAGCTGACGAGGCGAGCCGAGCGTTGAACGCGCTTGAAGTTGCTGCTGCAAATGCTCTAGGCGCATCCCCTAAGCCAGCAGAATATGGCACTTCAAAAGTAGGCGGTGCGCTCCATCAAGTTGCCGAGCTACTCAACGCCAATATTGGTTTAGAAGCAGCCAATGTTGATATGGGTGGTTGGGATTTCCACCGTGAAATGGGCAGTTGGAACGGCGGTGATTTAAGTATTAAGTTTAGCGAGCTAAGCAGTGCGCTTGCGGCGTTTTACAATGAGATT
>CALKXC010000334.1 GCA_938004025.1 uncultured Leucothrix sp.
TTATGAAGCGCTTCGGAAAATGAATATTTAAGCGGCGAGCCAGAATAACGAATGGTTTCTGCACCTTGTTTTTGCTGACGATGCAGGTGCCCCATAGCCGTATAATTGAAATCGGAAAAGTGCTGCGGTGAAACCTGATCCGCCCCGCCAACCGACAATGGTCGCTCAGAGTCACAGTCTAATCCACCTGCTAAAAAACAGTGTCCTATCGCCACTGAACGCTGTTTTTTATGTTTTGGAATTGCCTCAATAATCTTTGTCATTGCTTGGTTATGAGTGCGAATCTCAGCATCGTTAAACACATCACGAACCGTTGCAGGGTCGGCATAAGGAATGGGGTAAAACACCACTTCACCATGCTTATCTTCTAATATAACCGTTTGGGGCTCAGCAGTAAGCGGTCCTGCAATATACAGCTGCGCTTTAGCAAGCTGCCTTGAAGCAAAGCCTAAACGTTGCGACCCATCGTGATTTCCCGCAATTACTATCAATGGAATACCAAGATCATTAATGATCCGATTGAATACATGATCAACTAGAGTGACAGCATCCGCTGGGGGTATCGCTCGATCATAAATATCACCCGCTACAATCACCACATCAACTTTCTCTTCGTCTGCAGCCTTAACGATCTGTTCTAATACAACTCGCTGATCTTCCAGCAGCGAAACGTTGTGAAACTGTCGGCCGATATGCCAATCTGAGGTATGTAAAATCCGCATTAGGCAGCGTGGCTCCGAGGGGGTTTAAGTAAGACGATTCGTCTAATTAGCCACATGATCAAAACGAACACAGGAACCGCAATAACGAGTAGTAATATCGCAATGTAGGCAAATAAATCAGGGGCTTTCATCATGGTGCTCATCAATGATTCTTCATAATAAAAGAACCATTTATGCTCATCAGGGAAGACCCAGACATGCAAGGTATAGAAGACTTCATAGGGGCCAATAATCAATACCGCGATAATGATTAAGCAAAGGAAAGCGAGTACGGTGAATAACATCGATTTAAAAGTTGGTATACGCACGGCTTTGAAATAAATCCAAGCCAATTGGCCAACAAATAAAGCAACGCAAGTTAGTAACAGTACCTTCATGCGGTCGATTAAAATAGCCACATCCTGCAAGTGAACCACTTCATCATGAGACAGTAGTTTGGCAAGTGCTGTGCCTTGAGGATTGTGATAAACCAACGTATCTAAACCAACGCCATGTTGGTGAATAGCGGTGACAATGCCTGAGAACAAACGGAATCTTTCAAGGTCTGTAGTCGACTCAAAATCTAATTTAATGGGGTTCTTTGGAGCGAAAGTAGCAATATGCTTATCTATCTCAATTAAGCTATAAAGCCATTCATAGGCAAAATCAAAAGGGATTAAAATTAACCAACTCACACCAAAAGACAGTAACAGCGCTAATAATGCCAAGCATAGCCACGCTATATTTCCAGCAGCTTGTTGACGGTTAGATTGAATCATAGATCACCTCCAATCAAGACCGTTTGAAAGGACGAGCTTTACCCTGCACACAATAACGCAATCCTTGGCGAGTGCAGCGGCTTGAGTTTTCCTCGTCCCCCATCGCCCAAAGCAGCTCGGCAAACTCATAATAGACCTGTTGATCAGGCACGAGTGTCAATGCACTTTCATAATAATCGGCACTAGCCGCTTGATTGCCACACTGGTTTTCCAAACGCGCTAGACAGAGCAATAAGGCAGGGTCACTTCCATCTCTTTTTTCCCATGCCTTCGCTTTCTTCAATGCAGCTTCAGGCTTATGGTGTTTAATATGGCCGTAACAGGCATACATTTCGCGGCTCGAATTCTTTGCCAATGTTTCCTCTAACAGCGAGGCTGCAAGCTCACCACCACCCGCATTCGTCAAGGCGCTAGCGTAAGATTGAAGGGCATAAGGCGCTTGCTTAACGTCCTCTGGTAGCTTTGACCAAATCAGCTCTAAAGCAGGTATATCTTGCTTGCCTGAGGTTGTTTCAAACAGCCCCTTTACAGCCCGCTCCATGTAAGATTGATATTTTTCAACTTGCAGGGGTGTTTTTGCTGTCGACAAAAGCTCAGGGATTAGTTCGGCTAGCTGCTTCCAATCTTCCTGCTTTGCATACACCTTTGCTAACAGTTGATTTGGAAAAGGATGCTCAGGAGAAATCTCTCGCAAGTGCGTTAAAGTCGCTCGTGCCTGCTCCGTTTGCCCGATATCAAACTGCATTGTTGCCTGAGAAACAGCGACTGCAATCTCAGCATCTTCACCAAAGCTACTGGCTTTCTTCAGGTATTCATCGCGTTTATGATATTGCTCTTGCATTTGGCTAGCACGAGCGGCGGCAAGATAATTTAACAATGGGTTGTCAGAGTAGGAGACATTTTCTAAGAGGTTTTTTTCACCCTCAGCCCAGTGCCCTTCTAGCATATTCACTAAGCCTTTTTTTATGCCCATTTGCGACACTATTTGGCGCTTTAGTAATTTACGTTTCTTCAATTTACTTGGCAGCGTGATCAACCAGTACAGGCCCGCCAGCAACAAATAACCCAAAATAAACGCCACAATCAAACCAACAATTAGCGTAAACGAGCTAGTTTCAAGCGTGTACTCCTGCCCCCACAAAATGATTAACTCTTGTGAATTCCTGAGCAGCATCACGCCTACAATATAAAGCGTTCCAATGATTAGAACGATGATAAAAGGTAACAACATTATGGCTGCACCTTAGCAGCACCGGTGGCTATCAATTCATCCAACAACTGCCCAGCCAATAAAACAGGCACTTTAGTCTCCAAATCTATCGCCTCAAGTTTGGCTAAGGCCACCAAAGCAAAGTTATCGACCAAATCAATATGCTCTGTCTTTAGCAATTCACCGAGTTGTTTCAACTGCGTTTGGTAAGCGTCATGTTGAGACTTTAGAGCTAATAATTTAAGCGTCTCTAGCTTTAGTCGAATAAGCTCATATCGAACCTGCTGGGTGTCGCCTTTAATCGTTTTAGCTAGTATATTGTCATAGCGTTTGATAACAACCGCATCGTCAATCCGTGCCTTCATTCGATTCAACATCGTGTTTGCGGCATCAGGCAAATCACCAAGGATCTCGGCGGTCTGAACCTCGGCACTCTCTGCAGCATCACTCGCTTGATCTGTCTTTGGCTTTAGT
>CALKXC010000335.1 GCA_938004025.1 uncultured Leucothrix sp.
GTTTAGTCGCGAAGGTAAATAGCAGCGCAAACATAACTGTGAACAAAGTGGTAAATAGAATAGTCCACTTACGTCTTCCGAGAATGGAAAAAATGTCACGTATTGATAATTCTTTTTCTGGTACTGGTGCAGGGGGCTGTGGATGCATAATAGCCGTTGTGTAAGGCTGCTGCACTTGGGGTATTCCACCTGTTTGATGTACCACCGGAACTGTTGACATGTTGTAATCCTGATTCTTTATTATAGTTTCGCTGCAGAATTATCTTTCCCTTGGAGGAACAGGCTGCTAGTGATTGCGAATTATTGTAGTAATCTGGGTGCTATGTTAAGAGTAACTGATGTGCACGTAAACGATTTCAAGATGAATGGATGAGCAATACCTATTCACTCGACTTGGAGTCGAGAAAGTTAATTCTCAACAGTATGGCGCTAATTGGTGCTGCGTCAGATTTGAGCAAAAGATCTTGATTAGTCGTTTTATTATTGAACTCGGATCGGATCTTAAAAGTTGCTGTTTTAATGCGATTATCACCGGTTGTTTTTAAAGATCCACTAGCACCATCAGGAGTCTCAAGCCAAAGGTTGCTGACTGTATCATCTTTATAACTAACCTTAACTTCAACATTGCATCCAGAAGCGCAGCGAATACGGGCTAGTTCATCGTTTAGATTAAAACTGAACTGTTTACTTGAGCGTGCTGCATATTCATAGTCGACATTTCTTGGGAGATAAAAACCTTGCCCCCATCGTTTATCGTCAACGGGTAGGCTGATACGCATGGCAGGCTTACTGTCGCTCTCTTCGGTAATCCAGCGGCCATAAGAACGAATTGCGGCACCACCTTGAGATTGGCATTGTTTGTGTTCCGGGAATTCTGTTAGCCGAAAGTTTGCGACGTACCTTTCACCCAGCAATACAAAAGCATCTGGAGTGTCGAATGGCTGCTTACCTAAAGTTTTGTCAAGGTAACGTAAAAAATCCTGTGTTTTGTAAACCGGATCAGCTGCTTTCTGCATAGCTTCTCCATGAATAGTCATATAATTTCTACGCATTTGTAACGCTCTTAGCGAGCTGGCAAAGAAACGGTGAGCTTGGTTATTAATTCCACCATAAGTATCCCTAACCCAGTAATAGTCACCAAACTCTTCATTCTCAGTTCCCCAGTATCGATTAGCATATTGCTTAGCGACCTGTTCGTTCATATCTAAGGAACACGTGCCATTATTCGATAGCTTGAGCTGCATTCCATAAACTTTATTGGTATATCGCATCCAATGTTCAATTTGACCGTCGCGATTTCCAATTCCTCGACTTAAAGCATAGTTAGCGATAGACGACATTTTAGCGTTGTAAGGTATTGCAATGTCTTGCCAAGAAAATTGATCAAAGTTATTAAACACTAATTTAGACGCAGCTCCGCCGAACTCATCGGCATACAAATCGATAATACGTTTAGTTGAGCTTTCAAGAATATCGGGAGTGAGGCCGTATTGGTTTTGTGCATCTCTAAGCTCATCAGGTTTTAAATTAAACTCTCCCCAACCATCTTTTTGAGAAAATTTTGTACAATCAATACGATACTGACCATCAGAAATTCCAATTTGTACACCAACAATCTGTGGATATTGATTAACCAGTTTGGCAATCTCTCTTACATAAGGCGTTAGTGCCCTAATGTAGCTATCACGCCAAAAAATAATGGTTCCACGAGGGGTTACTTCTAGCTGTCTTAAGGCCCAGTCTGGAGCTTCACATTTGCCATAAGTTTCTAATCTTAATAAGACTTGTTGTTGAGAGCGGTTACGCAATTGTGACTCTAGCTCACTAAAATCAAATTGATTCTGCTGTGGGTTAGTTTTGTCCCACCGAACCATATGGAAATCCGCACGAACGTATTCTTCAGCACCTCTTGTTTCTGAAATTAAACCACTTAAGTCGCTACGTTGAGCATAACTAGGTAGTCGCCAATCAAAGCCCGAGACAACCTGTATCGAAGCGTCGGGTTGGATAGGGGTTGGTTTTGGCTGTTTTGACTCGGAAGTATTTGTTTTAGCTTGAGGCGCTGAAGCTTGGGGGCGCTTAGTTTTGTCATTACCAGCAACCTCTACTTTTTTCTCAGTATTACTGCTAAAAAGATTTTCAGAGAGCTGTTGATAAAACTGGTCGGGTAATAATAGTGAAATGACAAGTAGTATGATGAATGCGCATAGAAAAAGAGCGAATAGTATTGTTTTAATTTTTTTCATACTTAAAGGTTATTGTTTGTCATTGTACCTACAAATATAAGTGTGAAGTGAATCACTAAGATATTTCAATTAAACCAATGGTTGCTAATTCACGATAACTTGTCGGATGATCAACCATCCTTCTGGAATATTGGATACTCTATCCTCTGTTTCACTCAAGTTGGTCGACGTTGGGTTATAGTATCTTCCAAGCTTCTACTTTTGTGCAAAAAAATAATGATAAACACAAATACAGCAGGTCTTGTTAATAACGATCCATTCAATTCGGGACGACCGAGAATGGGCGTTGTCCACAGAGTGACCTGGTACTTTCTTCTGCTAATGATATTTTTGATTCCTTGGGGAGAAGGTGTTTATGACGGCCTTGCGAAAGTGGTCGCTATGCCCACGTTAGGCCTCAGTTTGGTCATGCTGGTGTTGGAAGGTACACACCGCAATTACTCCATGTTTAATTTATTTGCCATTATGCTTGGCGGCTGGTACTTAGTGGGCATCTGGTGGTCGCCGATCCCTGAAGAATCAACCGACATTTTACAAACGTACATCATGCTTATTCTGATGTCGCTAATGTTCACTTATCTTATTAGCGATGAGTATAAATTTCGTGGGGCATATCAAGCTTATGTAATAGGTTGTTTTTTTGCGACCGGTATTATTTTTTATAATTATTTGAACGGTATTGAAGGTCCTTATTACCAGCGCTATACCGTTGAAAATATTGAAACTGACAATATGGCAATACTGTTAGCCTTCGGTATTCCTATGGGTGTGTGGCTCTATACCCAAGCAAAACACTGGACGATAAAATTAATTAATTTAGCAACAGTTCCAGTCATTTTTTACGGTATATTTTTGACGGGCACTCGAACGGGTTTGGTTTGTGGAACGATTGGGTTGATGTATTTAGCTTTTACCCAGCGAAGAGCCTCATTTAATCTTAAGCTGATCTATACGGGCATCGTTATCGGTTTGGCGATTGCTGTGGTCAGTCTTGCTCCAAAATCCTCAGTCGAGCGAATATTTTCTATTGGCGAAGCGGTGGCTTCAGGAGATCTGAATCATCGCGAGGTTATTTGGCAGCACACGCTTAGTGTTTGGGCAAATAATCCGTTCTTGGGCAGTGGCACTGGCGCATTGGGTCACGCGCTTAACCCTTATTCAATAAATTTTAAATGGGCGCATAATGCATACGTTCAGATTTTAGGTGAAAATGGCATCATTGGACTAACGATCTATCTACTAATGATATTTAGCCTGCTCTATTACGCACTTAAGTGCCAAGTAGAAACGAAGTTCTTCCTTCTGACTCTGTGGTTTACGATATTCATATCGCAGATGACTTTACACTCTCAAAACTTAAAAGAAGTTTGGTTTGTGTGGTCT
>CALKXC010000336.1 GCA_938004025.1 uncultured Leucothrix sp.
GCAACCCAGATTCAAGCCTCTCAGCCAAACCCTCATCACCCTCTGAAATAGAAAATTGCGCAGTAGAAGCTTTCAAAAATCCTCCAATCTAAGGAATCTCTCATGTTTACTAAATCACAAAGCCAACGCAGTATTTGACCTAGCAGTCTAGCTATTTAGCGGAAATGCGCCTTTAAGGCCGAAGGCCTGTGAAGCGTTTCCGCTAAATAGCTAGACTGCGCTCCCCCTGAAGCGTTTCCCCTAAATAGCTAGGCTGCACTCCCCCCTGAAGCGTTTCCCCTAAATAACTAGCCTGCAATATCAGAACTTCGCCACCGAGGCGTCGGCTCATGCAAAGTCTGCAGCGTCTCAATCGCCTCCCCCTCAATACGCGCAATCAACAGCTTAGCCAACTCACCCCCAGCCGCAAACAAATCCTCAGACACCGTATCAATCGTAGGATAAAGAATCGGCAAGATCTTAGTCGTCTGCTTACAAATCAAATCATAATCAGCCCCCAAACGAATCCCCATCTCTTCAAGCCCACTAATGATCGCTAAAGCCACCAGCTCATTATTACAAATAATCGAATCAAAACGCTCAGCCGCAGGTTGCTGACCTAAAGTACGGCCAAAAGCCCGCGCCTCTTCCGTCGTATTTAAAACTTCAACATTCTTTAACACATCACCAACCAACCGGTGCTCCGCAATTGAACGGTTGAAACCACCGACTGTATTAGAGTAATTGGTTGTTCCATTATCAACCGCCGCCAATAAAATACGACGCCGCCCCTTTTTAGCCAATCGATCTACCGCCAACTCAACATACCGTTCCGCATGAAAATCATGATAAGCATGAGGGGTATAAAACTCAGTCCGTCCATGAGATACCATCGGGAAATTAGCATCCATCAACATTTGAACGCGTGGGTCACGCGCGCTGGTATGAGTCAGTATCACACCATCCGCTGAACGGTTTTCCAGAACATAGCGTACGGCTTCTGCTGGGTCGTCATGATCGAATTCAGGTACTACACTCAAATGAAACTTAGTGCCTTGAATATGCGCCCCGATACCCTGAATAAGCTGCTGAGTAAAATCGAGCGTTTTTTGATCAGTCGATAAAATTAATGCTAAAACATTAGTGCGGCCTGTTCGAAGACGAACACCTGCTCTATTGGGTACATAACCAATTTCACGCGCCGCTTCGGCCACTTTGTCACGAGTCGATTGCTTGAGATTACTGCCATCACGTAATGAAAGTGACACAGTAGACAGGCTGAGGCCAGTCATCTCAGCGATAGTTTTCAGCGTGGGCGGCTTTGTGTTTTGTACTGGCATAAATGGTTACATCTTTAAAAACGTTTTACAGGATAACTTCCTTGAATCTAAACTGCTCAATTATTTATCGTCTAGAAAATTACAACGTTGCAACTAATAATAACCTATAACAGTAAACGCGGCTTAGCAACTCATATAAAGACTTAATAGTTAATCGAAATTTAAATATTGATTTTTATTTTAATTTATTGCATCGTTGCAATTCAGCTAAAATTTCCCGGAGGAAATCATGAAATTCCCATCTACAGGCTTAGGCCGTTTAGTTTTAAGCACTGCGATCAGCTTTGCCATGTTGGCAGGTACTGCAAGCGCTGAAGATATCCGCTTCTGGACAACAGAAGAGCAACCTGACCGTATGGCCAAGCAACAAGCGATGGCTGACGAGTTTAAGAAGAAGACTGGCCACAACGTTGAAGTTATTCCAGTCACAGAAAAAGACCTTGGTACACGTGCTACAGCGGCTTTCGCTGCTAATGACCTACCAGACGTTATCTACCACACTCTACAGTATGCACTTCCTTGGGCTGAGGCGGGCATCCTAGACACTGAGTCTGCAACTGAAGTGGTTCGTGAGTTAGGCAAAGGTACTTTTGCTCCAGGTTCACTTTCAATGGTTGCCTACGGTAATGGTATTGCTTCTGTTCCAGTCGATGGTTGGACACAGATGATCGTTTACCGCGCTGACCTATTTAAAGAGAAAGGTCTTGAGCCACCAACCAACTACGCAAACGTTGAAGCGGCCATTAAAGCACTTCACAACCCACCTGAAATGTTTGGTTTCGTTACCGCGACTAAAGTTGATGAAAATTTCATGAGTCAGGTACTTGAGCACGTATTCCTAGCGAATGGCGTTTCTCCTGTTGGCCCAGATGGATTCAAAGCACTTGAAGTTGGCCCAACGACTGAAGTACTAAACTTCTACAAAGGACTTGCAAAAGCATCACCTCCAGGTGAGCTGTACTGGAAGCAATCACGTGAGATTTACCTAGACGGTAAAGCGGCAATGATCATCTGGTCTCCATCGATTCTTGATGAGCTAGGCGGACTACGTGACAGTGCACCAGTAACCATCAGCGATGACCCAACCACTAAAGAGCTTGCTCAAAAGACTGGAATCATCACAACGTTCGCAGGTCCATCTAACCCTGACGGTGCAGCTTGGGGTGACGTTCGTTACTTCGGTATTACTGCGGATGCAGAAACAGATGTTGCTAAAGAGTTCGTTAAGTTCTCAATGGATGAAGGCTACATGCAGACACTGTCTATCGCTCCTGAAGGCAAGTTCCCAGTGCGTAGTGGTACGACGTCAGAAAAGAACAAGTTCACAGAAGCATGGTCAATGCTACCAGTAGGTGTTGATCGTAAAGCACCTCTTTCAGACATTTATGCGCCTGAAATCATCTCTGACATCGTCAGCGGATTGAAAACAGCTCAGCGCTGGGGTGTTGAAGATGGACAGCTTTCTTTAGCTTCTAAAATGATCAACGGCCAAGCAATTAACCGAATCGTTCGTAAGTTTATCGACGGTGAAGTAGATGCAGCTGCTGCAATCGCAGAGATGAATGAAGAGCTAGCAAAAGTTAAATAAGTTAAGCTCCTCCCTGTGGTGGCACGGCTAGTCTGTGCCACCACGACTTGTGAATTTCCCTTTACAAATCAACCACCACAACCAAACGGTTAGTCCTATGACAGTCGCCACTCCACCAACCACGCGTGGGGCGCTGGCCCGACGAGAGGCAAGACTCGCCTGGGGCCTGTTGTTGCCCACCATCAGTATCGTTAGCTTAGTGATCATCCTTCCGCTCATTGCGATTTTCTGGATTAGCGTTAAGCCCGTTGGCCTAGCCGACCTGCGCCCAGTCCAGCTGATTGTTAAAGAGAACCTTCGTAACAGTGGTGATGACTTCCGCATCGAATACCGCATACGTAACTCCTCTCAAGACAAAGCAATGAAAGGCGCAAGCTTTACCGATGTTATTCCTGCTGGCATTACGCTCAATGAAATTCCAGAAGGCTGCGCACTGAAAGGCGAGGTTTTTTCATGCGACTTTGGCGATGTCGAAGGCAAGTTTAACGAACGTCTAAAAATACCCGTGACCATTACCGCTGACAAAGCAACATCAAAAGCGGCCATGAGAGCAACCAGCCCTATCACACTGGGCAGCGGTGAAAGTGTTCTCACCAACAGCGAGTTTACGCTGGACAATTTTAAACAGATATTTGATAGCAGCGAGTTTATGTCGGTGCTTTGGGCCACGGTTTTTTATACCGTCGTCGGTACCATCGGAGCGTTGCTGGTTGGTTTATTTGCCGCCATGCTGCTCAATAAAAGTTTCAAGGGACAGGGCATATTACGCGGCCTGTACCTATTTCCCTATGTCTCACCCATCATTGCAGTCGCATTTACTTGGATCGCGCTATTTGACCCCTTCTCGGGCTCAGTCAATGCGCTGCTAATACAGATGGGCAATATCACCACGCCCATCAACTTCTTCGGTGAACGACCGCTTGCACTAATCATGGTCACCGTGTTTGAAATCTGGCGATACTTCCCCTTATCCTTCTTGTTTATCTTGGCACGCATGCAGTCAATTGATACGGATATGTATGAAGCCGCAGATATGGACGGCGCCAGTCCCTTCCAGAAATTCTGGTATTTATCACTGCCCATGTTACTCGGAATACTTAGCGTGTTATTCCTATTACGTTTTATTTGGACCTTTAATAAATTCGACGACATCTTCCTACTAACGGGTGGTAACGCAGGAACTCGAACCCTGACCGTCAACGTTTATGAACAAGCATTCGCCGTTTCAAATATCGGTGCGGGCGCTGCCGTTGCCGTGGTTATCTTTGCGGTACTGCTAACCTTTAGCTTCCTCTTCTTACGCTATATCTCACAGGAGGAAGGCTTA
>CALKXC010000337.1 GCA_938004025.1 uncultured Leucothrix sp.
GCGAAATGTACAGAAACTCCCAATATGATGAGCCCTACACCTAAGGTTCCCGCTTTGGTTGTTGCGTGCATACGAATAAGCACATCAGGAAGGCGGAGTAATCCCAGGCCCGCAGCGGCTGCAAACCCACCACCAAGCACAATAAGGATACTGACAATCATATCATTCATTATAATTTCTCCTTCGAAGGTGGCTCATTATTTGTCCCATCCCGCTGAGCTGCGTCAGCATCATCCAAGGGAATGTGCGTGCTAACTTCTAGGTAACGGGCAAATCCAACCGTTGCTAGAAAGCCAATCAAAGCGAGCGCAAGTCCTAGATCAAGATAAGCTGCATTTTCTAATTGAAGTGCTAGTAAAGATGAGACGGCAACCAACAGAACGGTAATTAAATCCAATGCCACAATCCTGTCGGCAGCAGTCGGCCCTTTCAGCATTCGTATGCAGCCTGCGACTAGGCCAAATGCGGTAAGTCCTAAGGCAATGTCCGTAGCAATATTCATCAACGCATCGCCTCCAATACTCGTCGCTCCATGCCACGTTTTAATTCATCCTTAAACAACTCCGTGTCGTCAACAAACATTGCATGTACCAGTAAGTGTGATCGATCCTCACTAATATCTACCGACAACGATCCTGGCGTTAAAGAGACAAGATTGGCAAGTACCGTAATTTCTGCATCTGTTTTGGCATCGATGGGCACCGCTATTAACGCAGGTTTACTCCGTTGCGTCGGAGTCAACACATCCCACGTGACTTTTAAGCTAGAAATAATGAGCTCATAGATGAAGCTGAGCGCAAGCATTACAGCATCAAATAATTTCCTACAGTAACGACTAGCACCAAATAAAGGTTGTAGGATGAATAAGACAGCATAGCCGATAATAAAGCCCACCAATAAACTTGGCAGACCGATTCCACCATTAAGGGCAGCCCAGACAAATGCGAGTATCAGGTTTGTGGCAAATGGCGTCATTGCTGTACCTCGTTTAAATTGGCTTGTGCAGCTGCTCTATCTGGCAGTACGGTGTCTAAATAAGCACTTGGATTAATTAAGCTCTGCGCCGCAGTATCTGACATTGCAATAATTTTACTGGGCAGAAAACCGATTAAGAACATAATAATGGAAAGGCCAAGCACCGGTGTCCAAGCATACCAATTAGGTGGCATCACTGGCGGCCCAATAGCTTTACTGTCAGACGTATCTGCTTTGGCCTCTTCGGTACTAAATGGCTTAGGTTTCCAAAAAGCCTCTGACCAGATACGTATCAGCGGGATAAACGTAAGCAGGCTGACCAAAACCACAAAAATGATAACCTCGGTTGCGTCATGATGAAGACCTGCCTCAATAATCAGTAACTTCGCCCAGAAACCGGATAGCGGCGGGATACCAATCAGCGATAGTGCGGCCAATAGAAATAGCATGGCGAACCCTGGCCTCTCCTGATACAAACCACCGAGCCGTGCCAGCTCAAAACTTGCACCCAGTTTTCCGATTACCCCAGCGATCATAAACAGTAAGGCTTTGATCAAAATTCCATGCACCATGTAAAAAATGGCAGCGCCCATGGCTAGAGCGGACCCCAACCCTAATCCAAGCAGCATAAATCCTATCGATCCAATCACATGGAAAGCGAGAATACGTCGAATATCGTTGTGTGTCATCGCGCCAAACACACCCAGCACCATGGTCACTAGACCCAAGCCTAGCAAGGTCATATCGATGACCGAATGTTCGCCTGGAAATATTAAGGTGAAGGTCCGCATCAACGCATAGATGCCTACCTTTGTCATTAGCGCGGCAAACACGGCGGTAACGCTGATAGGTAGCGTGTGATACGAAGCTGGCAGCCAGAAATAAAGTGGAAAAACAGCCGCTTTAATACCGAATGCCACCAGAAACAACACGGCAACAACGGCAACTAAAGCTTGGTTTTCTACCTCTGGCACACGAATCGAGAGATCGGCCATGTTAAGTGTACCGGTAAGACCATACAGCAGGCCTATTGCAGTGAGTAACAACACGGTAGAAATGAGGTTGATGGCTACGTATTTAACCGCTCCATCGAGCTGTACTTTATTCCCACCCAATACCAATAGGGCGAACGAGGAAATTAACATGACCTCGAACCAAACGTATAGGTTAAACAAATCTCCCGTGAGAAATGCGCCGACCACCCCCCCAATTAACATATTTAAGAAGGTGAAAAAGCCACCGGCAATCCTATCTTCAGAAATATCGCCCATGGCATAAACATTGACGCTGAGCGCGACAATCGCAGTCACCACAATTAACATAGCACTCAACATATCGGCAATGAGCGTGATACCCATTGGAGCTTGCCAACCACCCATTTGGTTTGAGACGGGGCCTCCGTTGACAACTTGGTAAAGCAAAATAGTTGACAGTGCCAATAAAAGTATCGACCCGCCTATGCTGATTGCGCCACGTACTTTGGCAGTGTTAGTGACAATAAAGCTTAGCGCAGCGGTAACCATCGGCGTCAAAATGCAGGCAACTAACAAGCCGTTCATGACGACTCCTCTTTCTCTTCAGGGTCGTGGCGCTGCTCGGCTAACGTCATTTCGTCAACATTTACGGTACCAATGGCTTGGTAGGCCTTTAGGGCTAGTACTAAGGTAAACGAGACCAATCCAAAACCGATCACGATCGCGGTTAGCACTAAGGCTTGAGGTAATGAATTGGCATATTGCTCGGTAACCCCTTCAGTAATCAGCGGCGGGGCACCCATCGTTAGGCCACCTACTTTAAAAATGATAAGATTGGCCACGTTACTAATAAGCACCAAACCAAAGAGGAATTTTACTAAATTACGGCTTAGCAGCATCCAGACGCTAACAGACATCAGCACACCAACCAGTAAGCTCAGTAAGATCTCCATTAGAGCTCTTCCTCCAGCGCGATTACCATTCCAGAGACGCCCCCGACAACGACTAGGTAAACCCCGATATCAAAGATTAGTGGGGTGCCTAATGCCAAACCTTTCTCGGTTTCCGTAGCCCCAAAAAACAACCACATTCCGGTCAAAAATGCGCTGTTTTGTAATAGCGGCAATACGCCAGCTAGCACAGCCGTGAGCAGCCCTATCAACACCAAGGTTCGAGGGTTAACCCGCAGCAGTTTCCGCATCATCATAGGGCCTTCGGCCAAGCCATAAACGATAATACCTGCTGCCGCCACAAGCCCACCGATGAAGCCACCACCCGGTTCGTTATGACCTCGCCAAAGTAGGAAAACTGAAAACAGCAGCATAAGTCCCACTAGAAGACGACTAATCGTACTGAAAATTAAGGAGTTCATGAGTGAGGCCCCTGTGGGTGAACGCGAACTTTTAACAGTGCAATGACGGCCATGGCTGCCGTCGCAACCACTGCCACTTCGCCCAAAGTATCGAGCGCTCGGAAGTCGACCAGTATCACGTTGACGATGTTTTTACCGTACGCTTTAGCTAGGCTGTTGGCTTCAAAGAACTCTGTTACCGTAAGATCCAATGGCGCTAGCGAAACGCCCAAAGTGATCATCGTCATCACGACCCCAGCGGCGATCGCAATGAATGCATCTCTAAACCCTCTCGCTTTGCCAGTGTGCTTTTGGTCAGGAAAGCGAGGAAGTTTGATAAGTACGGTAGCAATGAGCACAACGAACAAGGTCTCGACCATCAACTGCGTAATTGCCACATCAATGGCGCCATAAACGAGGAATAAAACAGCGACACCACTGCCCACGATTCCCAAGGCGCAAATCGATAAAAGTCGCGCATTGCTAAATGCCAACACTAATGACGCACCCATCATGAGCACTACCACTAACGCAACGATTGGCGTAATCGACGTGAGGTTTGAAAAATCTAACCGCAAGGGTTGATACAACAGGGCCGCTGCAACAGAGACGACAAATGCCGTGAATACAATGGTTAAGTAGTGACTTAAGGAGCCTGTTTGTAAGCGATTCGTTACGCTTGCTGCCAAAGTCTGAATGCCGTTTAGCAACCATTCATAAGCTGAGTCGCCAATTACAGGTAGTTTTTCAACCAGTTTATTAATCCCTTGGCTGACGAAGCTTAGTTTGAAAAACATTAGCGTGCCAATCGCAACGGTTATTACACTCAGGATAAGCGGACCATTGATGCCATGCCAAAGCGACAGCTTAACCTCAGACTGCGTCGCCAAAATGTCACTCACCGCTGGTTGAATAATGTAGGGGGTAATCAACTGAGGGAGCACTCCCGTAACCAACCCTGCAACCGCAAGCAGCAAGGGCCCCATCCACATCATTATTGAAACTTCTTTAGGCTTGCGCGTAATGGTTGATTGGCCGCTAATAAACACGCGGAAAATAAAGGTTAACGCGATGGCTACCATCATGGCGTTGGCGGCGACTGCCGTTGCCACGACTAACCACGGCTCATTCGCCATGGCTAGCGCTCCCTCATACTTGAGTTCTTTACCAATAAAACCCAGAAACGGCGGGAAACCTGCCATTGAAAGAGCGGCCAACATGGCAGCAATAGCCGTTAATGGCATCGATTTGATTAGCGAACCTAGCTTATGGAAGTCCCGTGTTCCGGTGCTTTTATCAACGTTACCAACCGCCAAGAACAAGGCACATTTATAGAAGGCGTGAACCAATAAAAAGGTGACTGCTGCAACAGCGGCAATGCGTAAGTCAGAGGCTAAAAGTAAGGTAATGATGCCGAGCGCCATCACGGTCGTCCACGCTAACATCAGCTTCATATCGGTCTGGCGTAATGCCATCATGGATGACCAAACCGCTGTTGTTCCGCCTGCAATACTCAAGGCGTAAAACCATTCTTCGGTCCCACCCAACGAAGGCTGTAGCCTCATCATGAGGTAGATACCCGCTTTCACCATCGTCGCAGAATGTAAATAAGCACTAACGGGAGAAGGGGCTGCCATTGCGTTAGGTAGCCAGAAGTGAAACGGGAATTGGGCAGACTTAGTAAATGCGCCGATCAAAATTAGCGTGAGTATTATTGGGTACTGAGCGTGCTCGGTTATTACCGACCCTTTGGCAATTATCTCAGACAAGAGATAGGTACCCGACGCCTGCCCCAACATAATAAGGCCAACAAGCAGTACCAGCCCTCCGCCGCCTGTAATAAGGAGGGCTTGCAAGGCTGAGCGTCGTGCATTGCTGTTCTCGTGATCGAAACCGACCAGTAGGAAAGACGTGATAGTCGTCAGCTCCCAGAAAATAAACAGCAAAATGATATTGTCAGAAGAGACAAGCCCAAGCATGGCCAGCATAAAAGCGAGCAACAACCATTGGAGGCGAGCATGGCTTTTGTGTGCTTTGAAATAGCCATAGGAGTAAATGACGACTAATATTCCGATCCCACTAATCAACAAACCGAAAAGTAGACTCAATCCATCGACCCGAAATGCTAACTCAACGCCTAAGCGCGGCACCCAATCAGCAGTCAAGATCCAAGGTAACCCTGAAGAAATAGAGCTTATCTGCGATGAGTAAGCAATAAAAAACGCGATAGCGGTAGCAAGTGCGAAGAGAAAAGCAGTTTTGGCAGAGCCGCTGACGCCATGTCTCAACTCGGAATTGCTGTAGGCGTTGGTTTGTGACGTTGTTTCAGCAGGCATAATCCAGTAACAGCAAAGTTAGGGCGCATTAAGCGACCCGATTTGTATGGGTGAATATCGTCAGATCAATCTAGTATATTCAAAGAGCTAATCCTGAGTATGGCAGAGCAAGAAAAGAGGTCAAGTCGGATTTTTCTTATGGCTTTTTCGAAGATAAA
>CALKXC010000338.1 GCA_938004025.1 uncultured Leucothrix sp.
TCTATCAAATCTGCCCATTGCTCACGAGTGAGCCGAGGTCGCATTTTTCTCATTGAATATCTCTTCAGTTTGTCGTTATGACACTGAAGAGTGGTACAGGCTTAGTTTGATGGCAACATGTGCTGGATGGATCGCTTACGGTGAAAGCTCACATTTTATTGAACCAATTTTCTCCGCCAAGTACAGCAGCAGCTAAGCCTGGCTCCGCCCATGACGGTATTTCGAGTGAAATTTGAGATTCGAGATCATCTAGCGTTTGAAATGTTCTTATATCTTCTAGTTCACCTTCAAACTCCCAGTTGGTGAAAAGCTGAATGGGTTGTTTAAGATAGAATGGTAATATTATCTCGGGTCGTAGCCTAAAGGCGTCTACAACATAAAAGGCGTTTGATGAGTCTTCGCGCAGATTGCGAACTGCATCAAAAAGATCCGTAATTTGGTTCTCTTCACTCCATTTTTTTGACAGTTGATCGAAGATCCTCTCAAGGTAGCGTAGGTCATAACGGTCACCACCAGTGTTACTGGAAGATCCGGAAGTGCTCTCTCCATTTAGACGTGCTTGTATATCCTTTTCTACGAATTCGCGTTCGGAAAGAGTTTCCTCTATCATCTCCTTTGTCAGGTAGGTCCGGAGGTCATCGAAACTAAGATGATCGGTAATGGTGTTGCGGTAGTATTCGAGCATTCCAGATGGGCAGCAATGATATTTACCACCGCCAGTTGCTTTCTTAGTGGATCCTTTCGAAAGTAATAGAGTCAATCCTTCTCCGTTGACAGAAAAAACGGGCATGGTGAAAGCCATGCTAGCGCAATAGCCAGAGAAATCGCCCTTTCGAATGGCGCAGACATGGCCGAGCCACTCTGCAATATACTTGGATTTTTTTAATTGAATTTGGAGGCGATGCTCTGATAGGCCCTTTCGTATTCCTTCTCCCCACTCTCTGAAGATGTGATGCCTCAAATAGTCACATGAATCAAGAGTAGTAAAATAATCGGCACGTGCGAGTTCCCACCGTTTCTCTGTTGCTTCATATAGACGGTAGAGGCTGCCATTGTAAAGTGTCTTTTCTGCAGAGCGACGCATTTTCAAAAAGGAGTCTTGTCCGCGATCTAGTGTGATTTCACTGGCTAAAGAGTTATTTATATCCAATGGAAAGGATGGGTTGCCATGAATTGACGGATCCATCAAGTAGAAAGGTAGATGTAACTCATTATTGAGCTTGTAGAAGTATTCACGCAGCTCATCCGGGTAAATCTTAACGAGTGCTGAAATTAGTCTCTGAACATTTTGTTCACCACAAAATTCGTCCTCGGAGGCCTTCGAGGCTGCGTTGCTACTTATTCCATACGTGGATAAATCTTTGTTGTTGGCTAAGGGTGGCGTTTCGTCGTGAATTGAAATTGTATACATTCCATTGTTCGAAAGAATAGGCCATCCTTTTTTAAGTTTTTTAGGGTGGCCCTCCGGGAGTAGCTCTTTAAGGCTGTTCCTGATCTTAGCTATATGGGCATGATGTTTTCTAGGTATAGTCGTAGACGTGTTAACGACATTGTTTTCGTCCTCAAAATTTACGTAATCTGGTGCAGCTTTTAGAAGCTGTGGGAGATACAATTCAATCCACACGCCTTTGACGCTTTTGGATGTTTTTTTAGTTTCAACATTTCGCAGAAGCGCTCGCTTCCCAAGTCGATACTCAAAAGTAACTCCATCTATTGAGAATATTCTATTTGTTATGGGCTCAATTTCTAGCGTATTTGCCATGATGTGTTTAGTTCCTATCTGCTGTTGGAAGGCGACGTTTGCATCTTACTGGTAAATATATTCAAATTCTCGACTAAAGAATATCGAAAAGTAACATTGAATATACGATATAAATGTAGTAACAGAATGTTGTTCTGAGTGGACACTTTAGACCTGTAATTGAAGGACTCGCAACGGGCATAGGTCATAAGACACCAATGAGTGTTTCAGAATTACGAATAATCTACCCCTCACATTACCGAGGCTGTAAAAGCCGAATCTCATTCAGAATATACTTTTCTCTCCTTATTTATGCGGGTGTTTTCGGGGCAAAAGAGGGGGGAATCAGGGTCTTTAAAAAGCATTCCTTCGTTGATAATCTTTCCACTCAACAGTTGCAGTGGTTAAACAGATTCATTTGTTAAACTACTTCAACTCAATTAAAAATTAGGGGCCTAACGAGGCTTACTATTTGTTTGAGGAAAAAGTTATGGGGAACGCTTCTGTAGATTTGGTTCAGGCAGCTCTGGATGTAGAGTCAGTGAATCCAAATGCCATTGATAACGTAAAAAGCCGAAAATTTGTTCAAACTGAAACGTTGAACAAACCATTCATTGCAATTGAAGAAGCTAGATCAGCTTCGGATTTTCGCATGGTAAAGACGTTTCGTAAAGAGCAGTACTCGAAGTGTTATCCGGAAATCACGATTTCAGACGAACCTGACCCTTTTGATGAGCATGCTGTTGTTTTGTTCAGCTGGTGTCCTAACAATCGGTTAGATGGCACGGCTCGTATTGTTCTTGATAGCGAACTGGGTCTTCCGGATGAGGATTTGTTCAAAGGTTATGCTCAGGAGCTACGAGCTCACGGAAAGCGATTAGCTGAAGTTGGAAGATTCGCAATCTATTCCGATTCGACTGATCGACTAAAGCAGTATTATCGTGAGTTTTGGCTTCGAGCGGTTTCATTAGACGTCGATGACATGCTTATTTTGGTGAAGCAGAAAGATGTCAAGTTTCATCAAAATGTTGTAGGGGCGGAATTAGTTCATAAAGACGTTGGGACCGGTTTTGGTAGTCCATATATCTTCGCCGCTATGCGTTGGGGGGTGTCAGAGACCCGGGAGAGGTTCTTCCGATGGTGCGGACTGAAAGAGGTGCCTATATCTGTACTCTCGAAGGAGCCAACTTATGACCATGAAGTTTGGTCTGAGTACGCACGGCTACATAGGAGTGTGACAGCTTCGGTACAAGTTGAATTGTATCGTGAATGTGCGGGCTACCTTGATGGTGCGGTGGTGGATTGTGGATGCGGCACCGCAAAATTAGGTCCATTGCTGGATGATGTTAGTAGAGTGCATAGCTATACGGGTATCGACTCCAGTATTGCAATGTTGCATGAAGCGAAGGGCAATATTCAGCTAATGGGCCGGGTTGAAGGGAACCTTTTTGAGAGTTCTATTGAGGATCACATAGGGGTTTACGATAGTGCCATCTCCATAAATAGCTATTACACTTGGGTCGATCGGCAGGCGGTTTTGAATGCAATTTATCAATTGGTGCGACCAGGCGGGGTGTTTGTTCTAGCTACTCCGAATCCTCGATTGTCCATGGCTCAGCTAATTTATGCAGCAAGAAAAGAGCAGGGAGGACACCCAGACTTTAATGCATTTGCGGTAATGAACCAGAAATTGGCAGCAAATGATGCTGGTAAATTTGATACCCTTGATCAGGTCGTAGAATACGTAAAAGCCGTTGGATTCAAACTCCAGCAAGCCCATCAGAAGCACTATCTGGGAGGGGTCAATCTTCTTGTGTTTGAACGAGAAGATTGATTTAAATGACATCGTACATAAAAACAACGAAGGTTATAAAGTTGTCGCAGACTTTGCTGTCGCACTGATGGATGCGGAGTGCATTGATCATCAGTTTGAGACTTATCTAGTTGCTATAGGACGGCTTGGGTTCGATGGTGCAGCGTACAGTTACATTCCTAAGTTCGCACTTGAGACCCAAGTCAATGTGGCTCCTGTTTTTCTAATATCTCCATCTTATCCAGTGGATTTTCTTGAACATTACGGCAGCAAGCGGATGGACAAGGACGATTTCACTATCAAATCAATCGTTGCTGGACACACAGAACCAATGGATTGGTGGTTAGTTGAGAATAAAGGCCTTCTTTCCAAAGCTGAACGAGGCGTAATAAATATTGCTCGCCAAGAATACAGAATATTAAACGGGCTTTCAATTCCTACTCAGAGCGATATGCATGCGATAGCAGGAGCGAGCCTTATCTCAATGGAGGCAGATAGAATATATCGTTTAATATCGGTTGAGAACCGGCGATTTGCTACATGGATAACCCAGATGTTCCATGGAGCAGTTAGGGGGCAGCGAAACTTCATGCCTCGTTTCCTTGGCCGTTATCTAGATGTTTTTACTGAGAAGGAGACGTTAGTAGCTCGCCAACTGATAGCTCGCGGAACATTTTCGGGTGTACCAGGAATGAGTGATCGCAATTCTTATGCTGCTTTTGATCGCCTCAGAAAGAAACTATCTGGCCCGAACGCTGTGAGGCAGCTAAGTTCTGAGCAGATATTGTATCTATTGGGAACATTGGGTACTTCAATTTAATGTAGCTAGTTAGGGTGGAAAATTCCATCTAGACATTGACGTCGAAAAGATTAAATATGGCCTCTGTGCGAACGGGACCTGGATCATCTCACTGATTATCTAGACGGTATTTTTCGTGCTTTCGGTTAAAGCGAAACAATTTACTCGGCTAGCGCATGGAGGAAAATAATGGGGTTATTCGGATCAAGTGTGTTAAAGGCCTTCCTAGGTTCAATCAGCCGATGGTTGCCATTAAGTAGAGCTATATACCGACAATCATGTAAACATCAGAAAAGCGAGGATGTGTCTTTTTGGTTTGTTATTTTCCCCATCGTTTTCATGTTAAGTGCTGGCAGTGTTATTGCGAATGACCGGGTAGATTTCAAGTCAAGCCGATTTGAACAAGACGTAGGAAGTGATGAATTTAAAGAAGTTACGTTTAAATTTTATGATAAAGATTTTACCGCGTATGTAGGATTGGGGCTATCTATTGATCCGGACTCTGCATTCATCATAGCAAGCATGGGCCCCTCTAACAGTATAGAGGACTATTACACACGTATTGCTTTGACGATGAGATGGTTTCTTAAGACGTATAAATTTGGTAAGGATGAGTCAGCAAAGCATTTAGCGATTCTGTTACAAAGCGATCTAGATGACTATCGTTATTTCTATCGTGTGCCTGTAAAGCAGTTGCGATTATTGAACAATCGAAGTATGGATGCTCAAGATCTATTGAAGTTTGAAGATGGCGGAATAGTTTATCCGATGAAAACGATCTTTAAGCGTGGGCAGATCTTTGACTTTGAAAATCCAGCTATCATCAATGAAAAATTAACGGTGGGTTTTGCAGAGTTCCTAACAGATTTTGATCTGTCACCTTTGGTTGAAGGAGCAGTCGAGGCATGGTATGAAGATAGGAAAACCAAGTGATAATAAGAAATGTATATTGCTGACTCGGTTGGTCGGAATCATGGTAGCGGTGTTAGGTATGTCATTGCAGTCACAGTCCGTTCTGGCAGCTAATCAATGCGATATACAAGCTGATCAACTGATCAAGTGCGATCTTTCGCACCAGAATTTAGAGCAACACGATTTTTCCAAGAAACGAATAGTCGATGTTAATTTCTCTTCAGCAAATTTGTTTGGTGCTAATTTTCAACGCAGTGTCCTTATTAATGTCAATTTTTCAGATGCCGATCTGTTCGGGTCATATTTTGTCAAAGCGTCGCTGACTAATGTAGAGTTTCAAGGAGCAGATATATCAGAGGCTGAATTCACGGGTGTGTCATTATCTGAAACGAACCTCAGTAGGGTCGGAAAATCAGGGAATGTTGTTTTGGGAGAAGTTAAGCGTGAATCGCCAGATATTTACGGGAATGGCGATTGTGAAATTAAGGTAGAACGAGAGAGGAAATTTAACTGGGCTTTAGCACAAATGGACTATGGGGAGAGTTTCATGGTTGAATCTATTTGTAATGCTGGTTCCGGAATGCCTTATAAGGTTATTAAAACATCTTTAGACACTAATAATACTTTGGTTCGAATGTCTAGTGACGACTGTCGCTTTAATGTCATGTTTCGTAAAAATGGTGAGAAGATGTACTCGACCAATGAATTTCCAACCACTTGTAAGGCAGCTGTTTCTACATCGTGTTCAAGACATGTGATGTTTAATATCTCGATGGGTGACTGGTACTCGAAAGGATTGAAAGTGGCTACGCAATCGACCCCCAGCGGTGTGTCAGAATATCAATCTGGTTCCTATTTGGATAATGATCGAAGTGCTACAAAGGCATACCAAAGCTATGGTGAATATTGTGTAGGTGGAGTCTATGAGCTCGCTTTAAATCTCACTGATACTGGAGTGTTCAGCGGTGATCAGAATATTCAAACAGTAAGCCGTGTTCAGGTGCCGAATTCTGCGTCGCAATGCTCACTGTCAATACATACATCAGGTCAAATGGTTGCCAGTTGCCGGTAGCCGAGTGGATTGCCTTCCTATATATGGTAATGGCAACTCGATTTAGGTTGGTTTGTGAGTGATCAGAAATATCTGTATCTTTGGGAAAATACCGAGGTAACAGGTCTAGCGGTGTTTTCATTCGAGCATGGATTGTAGGTATTGACGTAAGCGATCCATCCAGCGCAGATTGCGCAGCACGTCCCGTTGTGTTCCACGGTTTTTTCAGGGCGTAGGGAATGCGGCGTATCGTTCGGCGATTTCTTCTGGCGTAATTTTCCAGGGTAATAACGCGTCGATGTCATCAATGCTTTGCACGTTCGGCAGAGCCTCGAGCAACACACTCAGATAGTGCTGTGGGTTGTTGTGATTCGCTCTTGCTGTTTCAATCAGACTGAACACTCGACCACTCGCCTCAGCGCCAGATTCGGTATCGGCAAACATGAAGTTCTTCCGAGCAATCGCGATTGTTTTCGCTACGTGCTCGGACTCTATGTTAGAGATCGGTAAACGGCCGTCATAACAATAGGTTTGCAAATTATCAGCATGCTTGAGAAGATACGCCAAGGCGTAAGTTGTGCCTGAATGACGCACACTTTCGATCTGTGTTTGCATTGCCCACTCGATAAATGAGCGCCATAACGGTAAGGCTTCGCTTTGTCGGATACGGTGTTTCTCTTCTTTCACCAGTGTTTTGATCTTGGCCTCAATAGCGTACAAAGCCTTGTATCGCAACATACCTTGCCCAGCGATTGAACCTGCAGCGCCGGCTTTATTTTCCTTGCTTAGTTGATCGTACACACGGCGGAACCGACGACGCGCATGGTCATTACACAGTGCCACGCGTAATCCGTTTCTCCGGACAGAGAGATTAAAATTGCTTGCACCATCACACACCAAAGTTCCTTGGAACTCACTGAGCAAACCATAAGCAGCTTCACCCGACTTGGATGTGGCATAGTCAACCAGCACTACAGGTTGGCCTGGCGGACCACCTCGACGGATCCATAAAGCACTTTGTGTGCTTGGCGAGGGATCCTCGGTGTTGAGTACTCGGATGGTTGTATCATCACTTAGTGCGATGTCGTAGCTGAAGAACGTATCCATTAACCGATTAATGATCGGCTGGAACACCGTGCTGCCGCTAATCAACCAGCGCGCCTGTTTGGCACGCGC
>CALKXC010000339.1 GCA_938004025.1 uncultured Leucothrix sp.
GATAATGCAAACATCCGATTTGACGTTAACAAAGCTGTTCTCATCAAAATTCTTTGGATCAACAACGGCGGAGTTTATGTTGGTGAAAATTTTGAACTCATCCGCGCATCTTACATCATAGCCATAGCTTGATGTTCCGTATGAAATAATGCGCTGGTCATTTTCCATTCTAATTTGAGACTCGGCAAACGGCTCAATCATGCCGTGCTGCTCTGACATCTCTCGAATCCAACGGTCAGCTTTTATACTCATGGTTTTTAGGGTCTCAAACGGGTAGTGCCCGAACGTGTAAATGGGATATTAAACAGAGGAAGATGAACGGAACCTCGTAAATCGTATTGCATAGTGCCTTGACGCATCAAGCCTGGCAACACGTTCGCCATATTAACAAAGCTAAGGCGTAAGGGGAACTTAACCAATTGACTTTGCTTCGATGGAATTTGCAAAGACTGCTCTCTTGAGCCCTTGCCAACTTCAACACCGTTTAAAGCTAAAGCATAATCGACGCCCGTTAACGGTAATGGAAAAGCGTTAGGGTTGCTTAGATTCAGCGTGAAAACTGCTTCGCCACCTTGCCAAGTGAAACGCTCAAAGCTCACATTTTGAACTGAGATTCTTGGTGGTTCCGCGATGCCTTTAATGCCAACACTGTTAGAACTGCAGCCACTTAAAGTAAGTAAGCCAGAAATGAAAATTATTATTGATATTATTTTAGTCATTGTGCAATTTTAGAACAAAACCGTTAATTCGTATAGCACTCAACGTTTATATTGCTAACAGGCCGACAGTCGGTATGAATGCAGGCCTGCTAATATCTAAATTACGATTAAGCAGCTTTAGGTATTCTGAATAACAATATTCGGGAATTTACTGGTGTAATCCTTTGATTTCTCAGCCAATTTAGATGACATTTTTCTAGAAATTTCACGATACATGTCACTAATCTGACCGTCGGGGTCTGCTATAACGGTTGGGTTACCTGCATCCGCTTGTTCACGGATTGTTATATTCAGGGGTAAGCCACCTAAGAAATCGACATCAAATTCCTTAGACATCCGTTCACCACCGCCCTCGCCAAAGATATGCTCTGAATTACCACAGGCGCTACAAACATGGATGCTCATGTTCTCAACAATACCTAATACAGGTACTTCTACTTTTTCAAACATGGCAAGACCTTTGCGCGCGTCTAACAGCGCAATGTCTTGAGGAGTTGTAACGATTACCGCACCACTGACAGGTATTTTTTGCGAAAGTGTCAGCTGTGTATCACCCGTTCCCGGCGGCAAATCAACCACGAGGTAATCAAGGTCTCCCCAGTTGGTATCTCTAAGTAACTGCTCAAGCGCTTGAGTCACCATAGGGCCACGCCAGATCATGGGCGTATCTTCTTCTACTAAGAAGCCAATCGACATCGCTTTAAGGTTGTGATTTTCCATTGGTTCAAGCGTGCTGCCATCTTTAGATTCTGGCGTGCCTGACATACCCAGCATCCTTGGCATACTTGGACCATAGATATCTGCATCCAAAATTCCAACTTTAGCGCCATCGCTGGCTAATGCTAGCGCTAGGTTAGCAGAGGTAGTCGATTTACCTACGCCACCCTTACCTGAGGCAACCGCAATGATATTTTTAATCCCCTCGATGCGCTTCAAGCTTTTTTGCACCGCGTGCGCCGCTATATTCTGCTCAATAACGACATCCGCGTTTGAAACTTGATCCATACTGAGAAGCGAGGTCTCAATCACCTGCTTAAGTTCATTGCGATAGCTACCCGCTGGATATCCTAGTTCAACTCGGATGGAAACTTTGTCACCATCGATTTCGATATTTTTAAGCGCTTTACTGCTGACGATATCTTTTTCTAGATAGCGGTCTTGAACTGAGCTGAGTTGTGCTTCGATAGCCGATGTTGAAAGCTCACTCATAGTGATGTCTCCATATGCATAGGGGGCAAATTTGCATGAGTTTACACTAAGCCTGCGCAGACAAAAACCATTGATTGGTAAGGATACTCATTCAAATCATTGAGCTATCCAATTAGGAATATTAAGTTTCTATAGTTCGACAAAAATTATGATGGTTTGTTAAATTAACACGGCATAATAGTCCTTCATTTTCATCAGGAAATAGCAGTGAGACAAAACCTTTTACGCGCGGACAATAAGCTTTTAAATTACCCCATTCGTGAGGTTGTCACCATCGGCAAGCAGCTTGAGACGCTAGGAAATTTCAAGATGATTTGGGAAAATATCGGAGACCCGATCACTGCAGGTGAAAAAGTCCCTGAATGGATCAAAACTATTGTTAGGGACAACTCAACAACCGATCAAGCATTCGCTTACACAGACACCCGCGGCTACCTTCCAACTCGACAGTATGTGTTGGATAACTTTTCAGATGAAAAAGTCTGCTCAGTAGATGATATTTTATTCTTTAATGGCCTTGGTGAAGCAATCAATAAAGTGATTAATAACTTGCCTCGTGAAGCGCGAATATTAGTACCCTCGCCTACCTATCCATCGCATGCTACTGCAGAGGCAATGCATGCGGGGTGCTCATTTATTTCTTACCAATTAAATCCCGAAAACAACTGGGAGCCAGACCTTCAAGAAATTGAAAATAAGGTTAAATACAATGACCACGTTGTAGCGATACTCGTGATCAACCCTAACAACCCCACGGGAAGCGTGTTCAAACGTGAAACATTGGAAAGCATTGTCAGCATTGCAAAAGAAAATGACTGCTTTCTGATTTTTGATGAAATTTACCATTCAATGGTGTTTGAAGGGGTTAATAACACGCTGCTTCATGAAATTATTGGTGAGGTGCCCGGTATTAGTATGAAAGGCATTAGTAAAGACATCCCTTGGCCCGGATCTCGCTGTGGATGGATAGAAGTCTACAATGCTGAGAAAGATGCAGATTTCCAAAACTTTATTAAAATGATTTTGCTAGCAAAAATGCTTGAGGTTTGCTCAACGACATTGCCACAAATGATACTACCGCATCTCTATGATGCTCCAGAATTTACGCCCTATCTAGCTTCGAGAATTACCAAGTATCAAAAACGTGCTGAGCAGGCCGTAAAGCTCTTAAATAAGGTGCCTAACGTAAGAGTCTCTATGCCAGGAGGAGTGTTTTATCTTGTTGTTGAGTTACTCGATCTTCCAAGGTCTAAACTGACGTCGAAAACTAAAACAATCAGATTATTTATCGATAACCTTTTAAAAGAAGCTGGTGAAGAAGTAAATGCTGATTTCCAATTTTGCTATGAGCTGATGGGTGCAGAAGGTGTTTGTGTCGTTCCACTGAGTGGCTTCGGCTCTGACCTTAACGGCTTTAGAATGACTTTATTGCAAGAAGATGATGAAGTATTCACTGAAACATTAGGCGCTATTAGAAGAGGCGTTGAACACTACTATCTATAGGCTTTTGGTGCTGGCAGTTTCAACGTGATACAAAAAGCCACCTCAACGGGTGGCTTTCTACATTCTCAAAAATAACTTAACTCATCGAGCTTTACCGATGACATCTGCTCCTCTAGGAGGCTCAAAATAGAAAGTTTTACCTGCAATCGGTACGTTATTTTGAGTATTCAAAGTGATCTCTGTACGCTGGCCCAACTGGTCATACATTGTCATGTTTCTTAAGTTGCCTTTTGCATCTAAAGCTAAATCAATGCGTCTAAAGTCACGACTAGCCTTCTTTGGAACCAGCTGAAACCAATCAACCCCACCTTTCTTTGGCAGTGGTTTGATATGGAAGCGCGCGCCCGGTGGGTCACGTCGCGTCAAAACAGAAATAGGTGTATTTGAGATTGCTTGATTGGCTGGCTTTACCGTTACCTGATCAAGGTCTTTATCCCAGACCCAAACATTTCTCCCGTCACCAATTATTTCCTGTGGATCAGGTGCTTTATAAACCCAACGAAATTTTCCTGGGCGACTTAAATAAAGTAATCCACTAGAATTTTGTGTTACTTGACCTTTTTTATTAAAAGCCCGCTGTGTAAAGTTGCCTTTCATACTGGTAACTTTTGTAAAGAAGTTATCCAGGTTTTGTTTAGCGTCTGCAAATGCAACTTGACTCATACTGGTTAAAAGCAAAGCGGTTATTAGTTGTTTCTTCATGTATTTTTATTACCTTAGTCTTTAACAGGAGGTGGGGCTAAAACTTCACGAGTTCCGTTAGATTGCACAGCACTAACGACGCCCGCTTTTTCCATATCTTCAATCATCGATGCAGCACGGTTGTAACCAATTTTCAAACGGCGCTGTAAGTATGAAATAGAGGCTCGGCGCGACTCAGTGACAATACTAACCCCTTGATCGTACAGCTCATCACCTTCAGTATTAGCAAGAGGTTCTAAGCCTGGGATGGGTGCAGCTGCGCCACCGGTATCCTTTAGGACATCGTCAAGATACTTGGGTTCCCCATGCTCCTTCAGATAATTTACCACCGTTTCAACTTCTTCATCACTCACAAAGGCACCATGAATTCGTTGAGGCAAGCCGGTACCAGGAGGCATATAGAGCATATCTCCATTACCTAATAATTGTTCTGCTCCACCTTGGTCTAGGATTGTTCGTGAATCAACCTTCGTTGA
>CALKXC010000340.1 GCA_938004025.1 uncultured Leucothrix sp.
AATCTACGTTTCGTGATAAAAGTCGCGAGAGGATACAGTGGATATGGTTTGCCACTTGCTGATTTAATTCAGGAAGGAAATATTGGCTTAATGAAAGCCGTTAAACGATTTGACCCAACAGTCAACGTGCGTTTGGTTTCATTCGCTGTTCATTGGATAAGAGCAGAAATGCATGAGTTTATCCTTAAGAACTGGAAGGTTGTGAAAGTAGCAACAACAAAAGCTCAACGTAAATTGTTTTTCAATCTCCGTAGCAGTAAAAAACGTTTGGGTTGGTTGAACGTTGCTGAAGCAGATTCGATTGCAACAGATCTTGGTGTTAGCACTAAAGATGTGATGGAAATGGAAAAGCGCATGAGCGGTTTGGATGTATCGTTTGATCTAGCGCCTGGACAAGACGACGATGACAAAGCGTACGCACCAAGTCAGTATCTCTTAGCAACTGATAACCAAGACCCTGCTGAATTATTAGAAGCACAAGACTGGGAAGACCATACTCAGGCACGCTTTAATGGGGCGTTAGCTGAGCGTGACGATCGCAGTAAAGATATTTTGGCAAGTCGTTGGCTAGCGGATAAAAAAGCAACGCTTCAGGACTTGGCCGATAGGTATGGTGTGTCTGCGGAAAGAATTCGTCAGCTTGAAAGCAGCGCGATTAAGAAGCTTAAAGCAGAAATTGCTGCTTAAGTTTTACAATTGACTCCTAAAAAGCCGCATTTTATTTGCGGCTTTTTTGTATCCGTAAAAACTGAAGTCGAAAGTTGTTGAATAAAGCGAGCAATTACCGCGTCATTAACTACTTGCATTTCAATCATTGAAAGATCAATATCATTTTCATGAGTAAGAAACCAAACAAGATAAATTTTGAGGCTTCTGTTGCTGAACTAGAGGCCACCATTGTTCGAATGGAAAAGGGCGAAATGAGTCTAGAAGACGCATTGCAGTCGTTTGAGGAAGGTGTTCGCCTGAGTCGGCAGTGTCAGAAACTTTTAGCGTCGGCAGAGCAGCGAGTATTGTTGTTGACGGAAGATGGTGAGGAAGACTTCTTAAACGATGAGTAGTTTGCAATTGCCGGAAAAATATCGGATACGCATTGAGCGTGTTCTGGATGATGTGTTGCCTAGAGGTGACATTTCGCCATCAAGGTTGCACGAAGCCATGAGATACTCAGCGCTTGCCGGTGGTAAAAGAATTCGCCCCGGTCTAGTCTATGCAAGTGGCCAGGCTCTAGATGTGCCGTTAGGTGCACTCGATAAGATTGCTGCGGCTATTGAATGTATCCATGCTTATTCGCTGGTTCATGATGACCTTCCCGCAATGGATGATGATGATTTACGCCGAGGCAAGCCGACTGCACACAAAGCATTTGACGAAGCGACTGCTATTTTATCTGGTGATGCATTGCAAGCGCTTGCATTTGATATCATTAGTGATCCGATTGCAGGTGTACCTCCGAGAAATCAGCTAAAGCTGGTTCAGTTGCTTGCTTCAGCAGCGGGCTCTAATGGGATGGCTGGTGGCCAAGCGATTGATCTTGCTTCTGTTGGTTCAGCGCTCACAGAGAATCAGCTCGAGGTTATGCATTCACATAAAACGGGTGCTTTGATTATCGCCTGCGTCGTGATGCCAAGTTATTGTAATGACAATATTACAGAAAGGCAGCGAAGCGCGTTGACTCGCTACGCAAAGTCGGTAGGGCTAGCCTTTCAAGTTCAAGATGATATTCTGGACGTTGAAAGTGATACTGAAACATTGGGTAAGCAGCAAGGGGCTGATATTGCGGCGAATAAGCCAACGTATCCGGCACTATTAGGGATGTCAGGGGCTAAGCGTAAATTACATATTCTATATGAAGAGGCTGAGGCCGCTCTAGAAGAGTTTGGTTCTAATACTGAGCTGTTACATAATATTGCTCAATACATTGTAAACCGTAATAAGTAGATACCTATGCTAGAAGAAATTATATCGCCTGAGCAACTGCGAGAATTAGATAAAGAATCGCTGCCAGAACTGTGTGATGAATTGCGTCAGTTTATTCTTCAGTCAGTGTCTGAGTCAGGTGGGCATTTTTCAGCAGGTTTGGGCACGGTTGAGTTAACTGTTGCGTTACATTATGTTTTTAAAACCCCAGAGGATCGCTTGGTATGGGATGTTGGACACCAAGCTTACCCTCATAAAGTATTAACGGGAAGAAAGGACGAGCTTAATACTATTCGTCGGCAGGGTGGCCTATCTGGCTTCCCAAAACGTTCAGAAAGTGAATACGACACCTTTGGTGTTGGTCATTCTAGTACTTCAATCAGTGCAGCGTTGGGCATGGCGTTGGCCGCAAAACAACAAGGTATCGATAGGCAATCAATTGCAGTCATAGGTGATGGAGCTTTAACGGCAGGAATGGCTTATGAAGCGCTCAATCATGCGGGTGACTTGGATGCCAGTATGCTGGTTGTGCTAAATGACAATGACATGTCTATTTCACCTAATGTTGGAGGCTTGAGTAAGTATCTTGCGCGTTTACTATCTGGACAATTCTATTCAAGCATTCGTGAACAAGGTAAAAAAATACTGTCGGCAACACCCGCTGTTCAGAAGTTAGCAAAGCGAGCTGAAGAACACACCAAGGGCATGTTGATGCCAGGAACCATGTTCGAAGAAATGGGCTTCATCTACTACGGCCCAGTAGATGGTCACGATGTATTAGAGTTGGTAAGAATGTTTGAAAACATTCGTGATATCGATGCACCTCGGTTTGTTCATGTCGTGACTAAAAAAGGTAAAGGTTATGAACCTGCTGAAGCAGATCCTTGTGGTTACCATGGTGTGTCAGCGTTTAACCTTGAGCAAGGGATTGTCAAAAGCAACAAACCCTCAACACCAACTTACACACAAGTGTTTAGTCAGTGGCTTTGTGATATTGCGGCTAAAGATGATCGCGTAGTTGGTATTACACCAGCTATGTGTGAAGGGTCAGGACTCGTTAAGTTTTCTGAACAATACCCTGAACGGTATTTTGACGTTGCCATTGCTGAACAGCATGCCGTCACTTTAGCAGCGGGTATGGCGTGTGATGGTGTAAAGCCAATCGTTGCAATTTATTCCACGTTTCTCCAGCGCGCTTATGACCAATTGATTCATGATGTTGCTATTCAGAATTTGCCAGTTGTTTTTGCAATAGATCGTGCGGGCTTGGTCGGGGCGGATGGCCCAACACATGCAGGAAATTACGATCTATCCTATCTTCGCTGCATCCCTAATATGATCGTGATGGCACCCGCAGATGAAGATGAATGTAGGCAGATGCTCTATACGGCTTATCTAGAAAACGGTCCAACAGCGGTACGTTATCCAAGAGGAAAGGGCGTCGGTATTGAACCGGTTGCTGAAATGAATGCCATCCCAATTGGCCAAGCAAAGCAATTACGAGAAGGACAAGGCATTGCAATTTTGTTGTTTGGCTCGCTTTTAAGCCCCGCTAGTTTTGCAGCTGAAGAGCTAGATGCAACCCTAATAAACATGCGTTTTGTGAAGCCTTTAGACGAGACAATTATTA
>CALKXC010000341.1 GCA_938004025.1 uncultured Leucothrix sp.
TAGACTCTTCCCTAGAGAAGAAAAAGAACCTGTACCCTTTTTCTCTAAATACCGTAGGACTCATTTAATAGATTCCTTTACTAATTGGGTACACAATACGCTGTATCAGTGGACTTCATGATTTCTTGGACACATAACGCCTAGCTCACGCGAACTTGACTGCGACCGACCGCAGCGGCAGCGCAGGGAAAGAGCTGTCACGTTTCGCTTGCAGCGAATTGTTATGTTTCTCGCAAAATAGCACGACTAACCTCTTACCACGTATGTGTATAGATCTATAGCTAATTCTTTATAGCTTGGATCACCAAAACTGTTTAGTGAATTATTTGTTCGAGAGCAAAATACCCCACTTTCTTCAACAATGAATTTCGAAAGCCGAATGTAAACGCCATCGCCCTGCACTGAAACCTGCTCAGCATCAAACCTAGAAAGCAATTTAGGCCAATTATTTTCCGGAACACTCCCGACAATATTGAGTTTCTTTAACTCAGCACATATAGCAATTAGGCTCTCAATCTCAGCCTTCTTAAAGTCATTATGGCGAACGCAAGAAACGCATAAAAGGATTGTAGCTAGGATAGAAAACGTTCTCATATGCACTATTGAAACATAACGACCTAGCACAGAGGCGATATTGATAAAGGCGTGGGTTGTGGCGCAGCCACGTTCCATGTCTTTGTCAATATTGTCGGTATTAGGTAGCAGAGTTCCAAGGCGGGGGATTACTGGAAAGGTGGGCCAACATCACAATACGACAATACAGAAGCTCTACGGATGCGAAATGGGGTTTGATCTGGCGCAGTTAACCCCATTATGGCAAGGATCGTGTAATGTGCACACAACATGTCTCCCAAAAAACAAAAGGAAAAAGCTTACCACGCACTAGCGTATTTCTTGAAGGAGGAAGAAGTTCTCCTGCCTTACAAGACCAAATTATTTAAGCTTTTGTACTACCTTGATTTTTTACACTTTGAGAAGTACGGGCGCTCTGCAACTGGGCTTCAATACTTTGCGTGGGAAAATGGCCCTGTTCCCCGAGACATTTGGCACAAATGGACATGTCGTGACCCTGAAATTCTGGATCGTTTTCAAATTAAGAATGACCAACTTGGCGGCGGAAAAATTGGCCATACTCTAAGGCCGAAATTCGATTTCGATGGCGACCTTTTTTCGCAGTCAGAGCTCGAAATTATGAAAGCACTTGCTCGTAAGCATTTCAGACACACCGGAAGAGAAATGTCAGAGCGGAGCCATTTAGAGGCTCAGCCGTGGCACGAAGTGCGAGTCGTGCAAGATGATCCTGACGGTCCGATAGACTACGAGCTTACCTTGCTTCGAAAATTAAGCGAAAGAGATAAAGAAATTCTGGAGCTTTCTCGATTTAATAAAGCAATGCAGAATCAGCTATCAAGATGAACCCACTTCCGGGGCGGGTGTATTTTGGTAAAAAATTTGAGTTCCCCAATGGGGAAAAGCGCGATAAGTATTTGGTCGTGATGTACTCAGACCCAGATGACAGCGACTGGGTTTATGTTGCGACCACCACCTCCGTAAATAGATCAGAACCTGTGCTGGGTTGTTATTTAGAGCATCCGGCATGTTTCTTCGTGCCAGATGAAAACACCCCTCTTAAGGGCGAGACACGAGTGATGCTTAGCGACCTTTACTATGTAGAATTTGATTACTTGAAGCTAAGGTGCGAGTTCAAAGGGGAGTTTGATATTGGAATAACTACGTCAATTCTCGAATGCGGCTCTCACTCAGAAACGTTATCAGGATATGAGCGTAAGCAATTAAAGAGTGAAGCTGACCTCATTAGATAACTTGGTTATTGCGTTGCGATCGATCAAGCCGTGAGAATCTTTTTTTTAAGGCACAAAAAAGCCGCCTCAGTGGGCGGCTAAATAAATAATTCTTTTGGTCGGCTAGTCGGCCTCGTCATCCCATATTTCTTTTTGCATAGCCAACATTTTAATCATCCGATCCAGCGCTTTTGAATCAAATTCCCCCTCAGTAAGTAGGCGAAACTTAGACGTTTTCGACATACTTCCACTTAGGAACTCTTTTTCAGTCTTCTTCGAGTCTCGAGTTTCTACCAATGGAAAAATTGGAGGAGTTTTCGCACCTTGGGATGCGGTTTCAACGATCACTTCACTCATATCAATACCCGTTTCACTACCTTCGACAAATACCCATGTTACACCATCTGCATCAGGCTCAAATATTTGACGCACTTTCAGCGGGCTAAGAAACTGCAGCGCTCCATTGGATTCCCATTGGATTAGATCACCAATATTCGCGCCGCCAAACGTAGGTAAATTTTTATCAATTTCTCCTCCATTATTATTCTGGCCGCTCTCGTCTTCGGCTTCAGAATCTTCCGCGTTTATATTTGCATAAATCATAGTGCTCTTATAGTCCTGCAAAAATCCACCTATCGCACTCTCATTAAACTTACGTTCCAGTATTAAGTAAGAGCCAACAACGCTATCGTCAGGCATGAGGTGAACTGGCCCATAAGTCTCCAGCAAATGCCGGTAGATACTTGGTTGCATAGCACAGTCTTGAATGTCACGAAGATATACTGGTGTATCTGGTACACCATGAATTATTCGATAGGACCGATCTGTAAGTGTGACTTTGCGCATTGCATTTCTACCGGAATCCTCGATAAGTCCGAAACTCTTGAGGGCCGCAATCACTTTCATTCCGTTCGCTGATTTTTCAGTTTTATATCCCCACCGAGGAAGCACAGCGCTTACTAATGCAGGGCTCTTTTTTGCAAAGTCGTGGAGTTCCTTACATCGATTAATTGCTGTTTCCAAATCAATGGATGGGTACGACGGGCTGCGTATACGAGTTGGCTTTACATCATCAGTCATTGTGCGCCTCCAAATATGAGTATTGAATCAGGATTGAGAGATAATAACAGGCTAGCGTCTAAAATGATACTTTTAGACGTTCTGCTTGACTAGCGCCTAGACGCTGTGTAGTATTGCGTTACTGGAGCTGACCCACCAAGCGCACTCGGCAGAAGGAACTGCAAATCTAGGGTGTAAATGGAGGTGATGTGTTATGGCTAAATCAAGGAAAGGGTGTGGTTGCAAGACTTCACCACCAAAGGCTAAGCCCAAGACCGTAAAGGTCAAGGGCTATACCAGAACTTTGCCAAGAAAGTGCCCATAAGCTAAGGGCGGTCATGCAGTGCTAGCGGTAAGCGCCAGTCGAGGTGTAGGAGCCTCGTTTCTTTTAACGATGTAGAACTGAGAACCAACAATGATGACACCACCAGTGTTCATCAAGTCGGGAACAACCAGCAAGTTATCGCTGATTGAATTCGCCGCACTTATCTTATGATTTGCACGACTAATAGGGACATGTAACGGGCGAAGCTGTTCCGCTTGTATGTCGCTATGTGCATATATGGTAGCACATAGCCTACTTGCAAGTTCTTAGCCTACAGCGCCCTATGATCAAAATGGGAGCCAATCCATATGATCAGCTGTGCTTTGCCAAAAGGAGTGCATGTAGTTTGCTACATGCGTTTCCGACTAGGGCGATGGGAATCAGTGCGAGAGCATTGCCGTAGTTGCCCATCTAAATAACTCTCTCCAACAACACTGCGAATGTTGTTAGAGAGCCTTGCAATGACCTGTGTCAGCCAAGTGGAGCGGTAACGACTTCCACGGGAGGTTATCTGAGGTGTATCAGTATTCCCGCTTATTATAGTAGGCCGCAATAACCGCGCCGAGACGAGTTTAGCATTTCGTATCGGTTAGCGGTTTTTGCGTTTTTCCTTGTTGTACGCATCCATTATTAAACACCCATCATCATAGTTGGCTTGCTTACGTGCGCCAGAACGAAGCTTGGTCAACTTGCTTCTATCTAAGCCCGTCAGTTCTGCCATTTGGTAATCGTTAATTCCCCATTCCTTTAACTGCTCAAGTATTGCCGAGAAATCGGTAGGTTCACGTGTCATGCAATTATTCCAATTTAATCAGTTAACAGAGGTTAACAATTTAAGGGACAAAAAGCACTATTTAATCATTGACACTAGGGACGATTGTCCCTATCATAATGCCCATGAGCAACACGAAAGGACAACATTATCTACTATCAGCGGAGGCAAGAAGCCTCTCGTTGATGCAGATAATGCGCCTTTCAGATGAACAAGCTTTCGATATGTTCAAAGATGCTCGGTGGCCCTCTGGCGTTGCCTGCCCTTGCTGTGGTGGTGTTGACCAATACTGGCTGAAGAATCGCAGCATGTGGCGTTGTAAGCACAAAGAGTGCGGTAAGCAATTCTCAGTGACTTCAGGAACAATCTTCCACTCTGCCAAAATGCCTTTGCGCGTTTACCTTGGTGCTATCGCTCTATATTCAAATTGTGCGAAGGGAATGAGCGCTTTGCAGATGTCTCGCGACCTTGATGTTCAATACAAGACTGCATTTGTTCTTTGTCACAAACTGCGTGAGTCTTTGGTAGATGTGCACACTGAAAAACTAACTGGCACTGTTGAGATTGATGGCGCTTACGTGAACAAGCACGTTAGACCAAAGAATATTCGTGCTGAGCGTATTGACCGTCGCCTTGCTAAAAACCAGAACCCAAAAAAGCGAGCCATCATTGTTATTCGTCAGCGTAGCGTTAGCGGCAAGGGTGCTGATAAGACTCGTGTATTCCTTACTAAGACTGAAAGCCAGAATTCAACATTGAAGTTGGCTCTGAACAACATCGACACCAGCGCTACTATTCACGCTGATGAGCATCACG
This sequence comes from uncultured Leucothrix sp., assembly GCA_938004025.1. Taxonomy (GTDB): domain Bacteria; phylum Pseudomonadota; class Gammaproteobacteria; order Thiotrichales; family Thiotrichaceae; genus Leucothrix. The sequence goes on from CALKXC010000341.1 coordinate 4,775, forward strand.
CATACGACATACTTCACAGCGCTTTACCCATGCAACGTGTGATACACGCGCAGCACTATCGCGGCCCTCAAGGTCAGTGCACTAATCAAGCAGAATCTTTCTTTTCACGTTTCCGTCGTATGCAGAACGGCCAGAACCACAAGTTCGACAACAACTATGTTGATCGTTATGCAAATGAAGCGGCCTATCGTGAAGACACACGCCGCCTAAGTAACGGCGCTATCTTCAATGACATTCTTGGTCGCTGCGTTGAGCATCTGCCATCTAGGGACTTTTGTGGCTACTGGCAAGGTAATCATCGTACAGGTGAAGCCCTAGTCGCTTAATGACGATAAAAGCTCCCAAAGAATCACAGTACCGTTCCGGCCTGCCTCTTTTATAATCTCACTCTGCTGCATTCGCTTTAGCGTTGTATGTAGCGTCATCTTGAAGTACTTTACTTCGGACGGTTCCAGCGCTTCCAAATCCAATCCCTTTTTCTTAGCCACGTTTGCGAACAAGTCGCTTGAGCTAATCTCTCCTTGCGCATCCCTAAAGCACTCTAGTAGCAGCTTGTAAGACTCACGCGCTTTGAAGTATCTGTTTTGTGGCTTCTTGATCTTTGATTTGATAGTGGTTAGATCAAAATCTGGCTCAATGACCTTGATAGCTGCGCCTATGGTGTCTAGGTTGGTTTTGATCTCTGAAATGCGCCGCCTATAGTCTTGAATCTCGCCAGAAAGTTCGCTATGTTTAGTGACAAGGCCAGATATAATATGTGACTCGGCCATGTGATTTGCTCCTGTAAAAGAAGCATAATTCTACTGGCGAACTACAACTATAGCTTTGGAACTTTGCTACCTAATACCGAATATTGTCCGTCTGCTGCGTTTTGTTATGTGTTCTCTAGAGTCCAATTGTATTGACGCCAGTGAATTTATCACAACCGCGACAAAACTCCCTCGACTCCGCGCCCAAAAAAGGAACAAACTTATTAGCGTCGATGGTACCTGGTACACGATTTAAAATGTTTTCAAGAAAACAAGTACATGCTGCATTAGCCGGATCTCCGCCACTTACTACA
>CALKXC010000342.1 GCA_938004025.1 uncultured Leucothrix sp.
GGTCAGTGACAAAGCCACTCGCGTTGCAAACTTTCACCGTGCAACGGTTGAGAATTTAGCAGAGCTACTTGCAGCAGCAGGCCTTGAGAGCTTGGAGCAACTTGAACCACGGCATATCAACCATCGTGTTCAGGGCACCAACGTAAAGAACTATGAGCAAATGTATCCGTGCATAGGCCCGGACATGTTGTTGAATGATGCAACGATTCCCGAAGAATGGCGTGACGATTGGAACTATGCCAATCACGCTAGCTGGTAGCTCAAACGATAGTGTAGTAACCAAATAGCCGTCTGGAGCTGGTAAACAGCCAAAGTCTGCTGACAGATGTGCCTCAGGGTAAGGTGGTTTGAGAAAATCAAATCAGTGAATAAAGTAAAGCCGAACCAGAATTGTCTCAGTTTGAGTTCCAAATTCTGGCAAAAAACTCACAATATCGGGCATAATGAATGCATGAGCGAGATATTATCGCGCTCGGCGTATTTTGAGGTGTTTATGCTAATTCGTTTTGAACTTGAAAACTACCTGTCTTTTAAAGACTCAGCAATGCTGGATATGGTTCCGGGGCTGACTAGAAGTAAAGAACACCATGTAGTGCGAGGAAAAGAGCAGAAAAACAACAAAAAAAAGGATATTGACGCTCTTAAAACAGCGTTCATATATGGTGCAAACGCCAGCGGCAAGTCGAACTTTATACGAGGTATGGATGCTGCGAGAAATTTTATTCTTTATGGTCCTAAATCGAGTAGCGACCACGGCTCAACTGCATTCAAGCTGGATCCTGCATGTCGAAAACTTCCATCCAAATTTAGCTTTACAATAAGAGTCGAAGACACCACTTATGAATATAGCTTTTCGTATGATGGCAATGTAGTTCAGCAGGAATGCTTAAAGGAAGTAAAGAAAAACTGGGAATCTATAATTTTTTCCCGAGGCATAAAAGAAAACCGCAAAGATTATACTTTTAATGTTGAAGGTATAGATTTTAAGTCGGCTGACGATGAGCAGTTCTTCCACTTCACAGAAAAAGGCACACCCGAATCAGACTTGTTTTTGACCGAATGTAAAAACCGAGGATTCCGCAAGAACATTCCTTATGCTAAGGCCATTTTGGATGTTCTCGACTGGTTTGAGAATAAACTGAGTATTGTATTTCCAAGTTCTGCATTTGTAGGTCTTGAAGTAGCACTGCATGATAACGAGGATGCTCAAGATGAAATCACCAATATTCTTTCCAAATTTGACATTGGTATAAACAGAATTGGTTTGACTGAGGTGGAGCCTGAGTTGGCACTAGAGGGCATACCGGAGCACGAGGTCGATAAGATAAAAAAGAGGCTAAAAAAAGGTGACTCTGGTGCAATACTCACAAATATTAGGGAAAATCGCTATTTAATACGAGCAGATGATGGTGTGAATCGAGCTTTTAAGTTGGCGACCACCCACATCGATTCGGAGGGTGAAAAAGTGGAGTTCGATTTGGATGAGGAGTCTGACGGCACGCGCAGACTGCTAGAGGTTCTGCCTGGTATGCTTGGCGCTTTCTCTTCTAATCAAGTCTTCGTTATTGACGAGCTTGATCGAAGCCTCCATTCTGCCATTTCACGTTCCATTATTAGTAGCTTCCTAGCTGAGACTAGAGGTGAAATGAGCCAATTGATTGTTACTACTCACGACGCCAGTCTTCTAGATCAAGAATTGCTAAGAAAAGATGAGATTTGGTTTACACAAAAAAATCAGCAAGGGCAGTCTTGCCTCTATTCATTGGAAGAATTTCAAGACATTCGCGCTGACAAAGATATAAACACGGGGTACCTTGCAGGTAGGTTTGGAGGCGTGCCAATAATCACTGAGACCTCATCAATTAAGTTTGATCGGTAACATCTCAAGATGCCAACCAAATATCAGAGAAAATCTGGAAATAGAACAAGCACGTTTTTAGTTATTGCATCAGAAGGGGTTAGAACTGAAGTTCGATACCTTGAAGGATTGCAGAGACTACACTCGAACTCGAGAATTAAGATTGTCCCGCTTAAAAGGGATATTTCAGAGTCAGGCAATAGCGCTTGCCTCAAGGTGTTCGAGAGCTTAGATAGCGCAAGAAAGAGTAAAAAGTACTCTAACAGCGACGAGTTTTTCATGGTGGTCGACAGAGATAGATGTTCGACTAGTGAGTTGCAGCTTTCTGGCGTGGCGCAATCTTGCGCATCCAAAGGCTACCACCTTGTTGTGAGCAATCCATCAATAGAGCTTTGGTTTTTACTGCATTTTAAAGAACTGGGTGAATATACAGCGATCGAAAGGCAGTTGATGTTCGATAACAGGGACGGTTATATGAAAAGTACTTTAAGGGCTGCGGCTGGCGGTAGTTTTAACCCTTCCAATCCAAATGTAGATAAGCTATGGCCGCTAACCCAAGATGCGATTAATAGGTCAAAAGAGCTTGATACAAGTCCGCTTGAAAGATGGCCGAATGCGATTTCAAGCAGGTTTTATATTTTGTTAGAGAAGCTTGGGCCATTTGACTGAACACTCTCGGTTTAGATAACCATAGCCCAACTCCTGGTCAGTCGATTTTTTTGCAACTCTGTTAACTAGCCTCTTATAATTGCTAATTGCTAATTGCTAATTGCTGTAGTTTTTGGAGTTCACGTTTAACTACGCGTGTCTATTGCGCCAGCCTGCCACGCCTTGATAGGCAACAGCGCATAGCACGATGGAGCCTCCAAGCAGTGTGTTGCGCGCGGGGGTCTCGTTGATAAGCAACCATACCCACAGCGGCGATAACCCCGTTTCTGCCAATGCCAATAAGGGAACTTGTGCTGCAGGTACGCTACGTGAGCCTAGCGTAATCAAGATAAAACCCATACCTACCTGCAGGCAACCTAGTGCCATAGACACGACCAAATCGTGCAACGATATCGTCAAAGACGGCATAAAAAACACGCAAACAAGCGCTGCAAAAATACCGGCTAA
>CALKXC010000343.1 GCA_938004025.1 uncultured Leucothrix sp.
CGAGGAGCATGAATCGACAACACCTCGTCCAAGGTCTCAAGCAGCAAATCAGCTTGCGCTTTAGCAAACGGCATCGGTGGGCGCACTTTTAACACATTGTAATTGACGCCTAGCTTATTAATTAACACGCCTCGTTGGCGCATTGCGTTAGCCACTTCTAAGGTGAATTCTGTTGCAGGCTCTTTAGTCTCTCGATCAAGCACCATTTCTGCGCCAAAAAATAGGCCTGATCCACGAACATCACCAATGCATTCGTACTTTTTGGCGAGGTCGTCTAACCCATTTTTAGCATATTCTCCGACGACTCTAGCGTTTTCCATGAGGCCTTCTTCTTCCAGAACATCCAAAGTTGCGAGTGCCGCAGCACAAGAAACGGGGTTTCCACCAAAGGTATTGAAGTAGCGGAAAGACTGTCTAAAAGCGTCCATGCAATCCGGTGTTGTGACCAGCCCTGCAACGGGGTGACCGTTGCCCATCGGCTTACCAAGCGTGACTACATCCGGTTGGAAACCCATGTTTTGATGTGCCCACATATTGGTGCCTGTGCGCCCAAAACCCGGCTGTACTTCATCGGCAATAATAATACCGCCTGCTTTGCGAACGACCGCTATCGTGGGATCAAGCCAACCTTCTGGTAAATCGGGAAAACCTTCATTGGCAAAATATGGGCAGAGAATAATCGCAGAAAAACCAACGCCCGACTCTTCCAACGCGTCTATTGCAAGCTGTACTTCGTGTGCAAAAGCTTGTGCATGTGCAGCTCCAGCTTCACCACCTAATGGTCGGTAACTGTCTGGCGTAGCAACATATTTCACACGACCTGCACCCCCTCCCGGAGGTGGGTTGCTTCGGCTCAAACGCGACACAAGTTCCGTATTGCCGTGGTAGGTGTGATCAGTTGCGATAATGCCCGTTTTACCCGTTACAGCCTGCGCCATTCGCAAGGCAATATCATTCGCCTCTGACCCGCTACAAGTCATGATGACTGTGGAAAGTGGGTCTGCAAATGTTGCTGTTAAACGATCGGCGTAATCCAAGATATTTTCATGTAAATAACGCGTGTGGCTGTTAAATGTAGCAGCCTGCTTGCAAATCGCTTCCACGACTTTAGGATGGCAATGCCCAACGTGAGGAACATTGTTGTAACAGTCCAAATACTTGCGACCGTCTTTATCCCAAACCCAAACACCTTGGCCTTTAACAAGGTGTAACGGATCGTCGTAAAACGTAGAGACATTATTGCCGAGACGCTGTTTACGTCGAGCTAAAAGCGATGCTATCTCTGTAGAATGCTGCGCCACAGGCTTACACCTCATCCTGTTTAGTGCTGCGATATTCCTTCACTACCGACCTGATATGCATAAAGATAACGATGAGGATAATGCCGAACAAAATCGCAGCAATCGGTCGATCAATAAAGTCTAGCGGTGTCTTCACTCGTGGCATGGATGAGCGCAGTTTCACCTCCATAATATTACCCAAGACCATGCCTAAGATGATGGGCACGGTCGGTAAATCGAGCCGCTTGAGAATTAAACCAAATACACCAAACACCGCGGCGATAATGCAATCGGTCATTGAGTTACGAAGTGAATACACACCCACAAAACTTAGTGTCAAAATCACAACGCCCAAGAAACGAGTGGGTATACGAATCACTTTAAGAATCATGTTGGTGGAGAATAATAAGAAGATCAGCACCATCACATTCAATAGCAATAACGCAATATACAACGCCATTACAAAATCCATTTGATTTTGAAACAGCTGCGGCCCCGGGATCACATTGTGCACGTAGAATACGGACAGCATCATCGCAGTCAGTGCTTCGCCAGGGATACCAAGTGCTAATAACGGGATCATTGCCGCAGCTGGTACCGCGTTATTAGCGGCTTCTGAAGACACTAAACCTTCAGGCGACCCTTTACCAAACTGCTCTGGCGTCTTTGACGTTTTTTGAGCGTATGTGTAAGACATAAATTGTGCCGTAAACTCACCCACGCCAGGAATCATTCCCATCACCACACCAAAGCTAGACGCTACTGTCGCTACGCGCTTGTACAGCCAAAGCTCTTTGAGACCTTGAAATATCCCACCAGAAACCCTTGCAGCTTCTGGTCTTTCATCTTTTTTAACTAGCAACAGAAAAGCCTGAGACAAGGCAAATAAACCCAAGATGACTACGATCAAATCGACGCCAGATGCCAGCCAAGATTGCTCGAAGGTGTAGCGTTTAGTGTAACGCATCGGCTCTAGGCCAATGTTGTTTAGGAAAATACCAAAGCAGACCAACATGCCTGCTGCAAAGACTTTACCTCGGTGCGCCAAAACGACCAAAATAATACCTAATAACGCGGCCAAAAATATTTCACGGCTACCGAAATGCGGAGCGATTAGCGCTAACAAAGGAGATAACAGCATTAAGCAAATGACTGAAAAAACACCGCCCATAAACGAAGCCGAGTAAGCGAGACTGAGCGCACGACGCGCTTCATTGCGCTGCGTCATAGGATAACCATCGTAAGTGGTTAGCGCGTTAACGGCGGTGCCCGGTGTGTTGATTAAGATCGCAGGAATAGAACCACCGTACATGGAGGATCCGTAGATTCCCAATAACAGCGTTAACCCAACTAAAGGCTCTAAGGAAAAAGTAGCGGGGAGCAAAATGGCGATAGCAACTGCCGCCCCAACTCCAGGAATTGCGCCGATTAAGACACCCCCTATAGAGCCAATAAGCAGTGCAACTAGCACATCCCAGCGTAGTAAATTATCGATAGCGGCGAGTAAGAGTTCCATCGATAATCCTAGAAATTAATTAACATGAAGCTGCGCATGGCATCAGGCAGATATTCGTAAATCATTCCACCTGGAATTTTTACCGAAAGAAATGATTTAAATACCACCACAATCGTTAAGCCGATAATCATTGATAGCAATAGCAGTCGCTTCTCACGGTAACCTGCACGAAACACCAGAAGCGGCATAAAGATTAGCGTTGCCAGCAGATATCCAATAATGGGCACTAGCCAGACGTAAGCTAGGAACCAGGAGACATACTCAAGCGAACGCAACCAAAAACCAATCTCTTTAAGGCGCCCGTAAATGCGAGGTGACAGGATTGAGCCGATAAGGTGCAGAATACCGAATAAGGTCATCCCAGCTAAGCTAATAGCAGGCCAAAAAGATGGCTGTGACACTAGTTTGGTGCCTTTTACCCACTGCGTTTGATTGCCAATGTTAGCGAGAAGGAAGATGGCAAATGCTAAAAACAGCAGTGCAAAAATGAGATCGCCACTGCGGCGTTCACGTTTAAACAGTTGCTGCATCGTTTTAATCTGCGACATAAGGTGCGTCCGAAAGGCTTATGTTCTTTGAAAACTAAAACATCTCGCCTGAAGATCAGACGAGATGTACAAACTTAAGAATGCATCGGTTTATTCCAACACTTTTCCCATCACAGCAAGCGCTTCGATATCGCTTTCGATTTGCTTTTGTGCCGCTTCTGCATCCTGCCAGTAAATCAACGCACCCGTGTCTTTAGCCAGTTTCTTAGCTGCATCTGACTCCATGACTTCTTTAGCGACTGCAATAATCTTATCGCGAGCATCCTGTGGCGTGTCTTTATGAACAAACAAGCCATTCCAAAGTGCTACTTTAAGCTCAGGTACAATCTCAGCAACAGTCGGGACATCCGGTGTAAGCGCGATACGATCTGCACCAATTGAAGCCAACACTTTCACTTTGTCCAAGCAAGGTAGAACCAACTGAAGCGTTGTGTTCATAACATCAACATCACCAGAAGCTAAAGTATTGCAATTCAGCTCATCAAACGCTGCATCAGAAGCAAATTTAATATCCTTCTTCTTCGCTAATGCTTTGGTTACTTTGGTCGGAATCAGTGGAGCACCAAAATGACCTAGTACCACATCGTTAGACTGCGAGTGCTTCGCTAACCCATCAATGTCGTCATAAGGCGCGTTTTCACCTGCAACAATAACAAACGGGTAAGTTAGGAAGTTTCCTAATGGCTCAAATGGGTTTGGCGCTAGCTCAGGAATGCCGATGTTAGGACCAATCGTTGGACTCGCGATAATGAATGACCCAACGGTGTAACCGTCAGCAGGTGCTTTCGCAACGTCGATTGCGCCAGGGAATGGACCACCACCACCGCCAGGCTTGTTTACAACGGCTGCTGCTACCAAATATTTTGACTGGAACTTTTCAGCAATCATGCGCGTTAGCACATCTTCCAAATCACCCGGAGGCCATGGAACAACAAAGCTCACTGGCTTTTCAGGGTACGCAGCCGTCGCTGGGCTAGATAGTAGTGCCGCGCATGAGACGCTAGCCGCTAGAGCCATCGCAAGTATTTTACGCATAAGATTCTCCTCCAATTATGAATTCCTCTAATCACCGGTTCACTATTATCACCGACGGTACAAATAATTATTGCAATTAATCAATCGGCATGTCAATAATTAATTAGATTCGCCAACCATCCATCAAGTTAACACCAATGCAAACTGTCGACAAAGCGTTTACGCTATTAAAACTTTTCAGCATCACTAGGCCAGAAATAGGACTTAGCGAATTGGCGCGCTTGGCGAATTTTGATAAAGCAGCCACTAGGCGTTTTTTGGTGGCGCTTCAAAACCATCAATTTATTGAACAGAACCCTGAAACGAAAGCTTATCGGCTTGGCACTGGCTTTTTGGGCTTTGCGAAGATTCGTGAGGAGATGTTTCCACTTGAGAAAATTATCCAGCAATCTGTCGAACGGTTAACCGAGATCACCAAAGAGACTTCTTTAGGAAGTATTGCCAGCGGGGATTATTTAGCGCCAGTCAGTGTTCGGCTTTCTGAGCGATTCAGTCGGGTGCATATAAATGCCTCGCAAAAACTACCGATGAACGCAACCGCTTCTGGCCTAGCCTACCTAGCCTTCGCTGCTGTGTTACCCGAAACGATGCAACAAACAAATTTAGAATCATTCACTGACAAAACGATCACAGACCCCAATTTTTTGAGTCAAACCATCACTAAAGTTAAACAGAATGGGTATAGTTTTGTTTGTGATAGTTATGAAGAAGACGTCACCGGCATTGCCGTTCCTATTTTTTCTAGTCACGGTTTTGCGATGGGCGCATTAGCGGTTGCAACTCCTTCATCACGAAATAATGAAGAGCAGACACAGACAATTTGTAGCGCGCTATTTGCAGAAACAGTTGAAGTCAGCAAAGCCCTTGGTGGCAAGATCCCCCCCGACTATCAAGTATTGTCTAAAACAGTGTAGCTGAGTGAAACCGTATGAAAACAGGAAAAGCATTGGTCTTAGATTTTGGTGGTGTGATTTCACGTACCCTGTTTGAAACGCATGATTTAACCGAAAAAGCGTTGGGGCTTCCTGCTGGTAGTTTGCAATGGCAAGGACCGTTTAACACT
>CALKXC010000344.1 GCA_938004025.1 uncultured Leucothrix sp.
GACTTTTTACTGTGATAGGATTATGCCAATACTAACAATTATATCCTTTAATATCATGACTTCAATTAAGCTATTCGCTTTGTTAATTTTCCTGACTGTGAGCGTCGCAGAGGCAAAGATGTATCGCTGGGTAGATGCTAATGGCAAAGTTACCTTTTCAGATAAAGTTCCTCCTTCAATTTCCCAAAAAGGGCATACTTCACTTAATAAAAATGGCATAGAGTCAGAGAAAGTAAGCTCCTCTGAGGAGCTTAAGTTGAAGCAGGAAGAAGAAGAAAAGAAAACGGAAATCCTTGCTGAGATGACGGAAGTTAAAAAAGCTGAAGCTGAGCAGCATAGAAGAGACAAGCAGTTATTAGCCACCTATGAAAATAGAGAAGAGCTAAGTCGTTTCTTCATGAAGAAATTGTCTCTGATTGATCAAAGCATCGGCATTCTCGGAGCACGGGATGAAAGCTTAACGGTTAAGTTGCGCCGTTTAAACCGAAAATATAAACAAGCTAAGGGTAGTTCTGATCGTACTAACCTCTCAATCGAGATTCAAAATGCTAAAGAAACACTTTTAGAGTACCAAAAAGCAATTTCATTAAATCGTGCGGATAAAAAAAACGTGATGGACAAGTATCGCAAAACGTTAATTCGCTTTGATCACCTGACGAAATCTAACCTATGAGTGGGTCAGTTTTTAAGAAAATAAAAATAATAAAATGAAATATTCTATTCTTATTCCATTATTAGTGATGACTATTAGCTTACCCGTAGAAGCGGCTTTATATCGGTGGGTGGATGCTAATGGCAAAGTTCACTATGGGGACAAAATTCCGCCCCAGGTCGCACAAAATGGCCACACTAAATTAAACAAAAATGGTACGACTAAAGAGAAGGTGGTTTCAGCAGAAGTTCGAAAGCAGCAGATGCTTGAGCTAAAAAAAGAAAAAGCTCGCCAGATCGAGTTAAAAAAAGCTAGAAAGATACAAATTCTGCGTGAACTTAGGGATGCGCAACTCCTTTCCATGTTCAGCAGCACGGCGGAGTTGAAAAAAGTTTATAAAAACAAAATAGAGATTGCTAATGACACTATAAGAGTACTCAAGGCACGCCATAAAAAGCTATCTGATAAAATAGAGGATGTAGAGGCTCGCCATGAAAGACTCGTTAACCCTGCTGATAAGCGCCAGCTGGGTATGAAAATAGAAGATATGTTAGATAATTTACATGTCTACCAACAGGCAATTACCGAAAATATAGTTGAAAAACGTGATTTAGAAGAGCGCTTTGAAACTGACTTGGTACGCTTTATAGAGTTGAGCCCTCCACTTGAGTCGATCAAGCTGGAGGACTTAGATGCTTAGTCGATTATTTAACTCGCATTCCGGCATCAGCACCATCATCAGGGTGAAGTACAAACAAATCACTGCCACCCGGACCTGCTGCTAGCACCATGCCTTCAGAAAGACCAAAACGCATTTTTCTTGGTGCTAAGTTAGCTACCATAACGGTTAGCTTCCCAACCAGCGCTTCAGGCTCGTAGGCAGATTTTATTCCAGCAAAAACCTGCCTTTGCTCACCGCCAATATCTAGGGTAAGGCATAACAGTTTATCAGCGCCCTTAACTGCCTCAGCTTTGTCGATTCGCGCGATGCGTAAATCGATTTTATCAAAGTCTTCATAGCTAATTTCAGGTTTAATTGGGTCATCGGTAAGATGCTTACTCAGCTTAGGTTTGTTGGCCTTATCTTGCATAGCTACTAGCACAGCGTTGTTTTCTTCAAGCATTGCTTCGATCTGAGTGCCTTCAATGCGCGTCATCAAAGGTTTAAACTTTGTGACCTGATGGTTTAAAAGTGGTGTCTGTACTGAGTCCCAATTCAGTTCACCGGCATTAAGAAACGCTTCAGACTTTTCGGCTAGTTCAGGCAATACAGGTTTCAAATAGCCAATCAATGCACGGAACATATTGATACCTTGCGTACAAATCCCTTGTACCTGATCAAATATCTCTTCGTCTTTGATTAGCACCCAAGGCTTGTTGCTATCAATATATTGGTTCGCCAGATCCGCTAAGCCCATAATTTGGCGCATTGCCCGGCTGTACTGACGGGTTTCGTAACTCTCTGCAATCTCTTCACTCGCCTTGCTAAATTGAGCGTATAGCTGAGGATCTGGAAGTTCAGCAGCTAATGTATTGTCAAAACGCTTGTTCACGAAGCCTGCGCAACGTGAAGCGATGTTAACCAACTTACCAACCAATTCGCTGTTAGAGCGAACTTGGAAATCTTCTAAGTTGAGGTCTATATCGTCAATCGAGTTGCTTAGTTTTGCAGCAAAGTAATAACGTAATTGTTCAGCAGGTAGATGATTCAAAAACACTCTGGCTTGAATGAAGGTGCCGCGTGATTTGGACATTTTCTCGCCGTTAACTTTTAAGAAGCCATGACAATTTACCCCGGTGGGTAAACGGTAACCCGCTGCTTTAAGTTGAGCTGGCCAGAATAATGTATGGAAATAGGCAATGTCTTTTCCAATAAAATGGTAAACCTCGGCATCAGAGCCTTCAACCCAGTAATCATCAAAACTTTCACCGGTACGGTCACACATGTTTTTAAATGAGGCGAGGTAGCCTATGGGTGCATCTAGCCAAACGTAAAAATATTTATCTTCGGTATCTGGAATTTTAAAGCCCCAGTAAGGAGCATCCCTAGAAATGTCCCAATCGGCAAGGCCATCTTCAACCCATTCATTCATTTTGTTAACGACTTCTTTTTGTACGGCGCCGCTGGCTAACCACTCGGCTAGAAAATCAGTAAAGTTGCCTAGTTTGAAGAAGTAATGTTCGCTGTCTTTTTCAATGGGAGTTGCGCCGGTAACAACGGAATAGGCATTTTTAACTTCGGTCGTTGAGTAAGTTGCGCCACAGGCCTCGCAATTGTCACCATATTGATCCGACGTACCGCAGTTTGGACAGTCACCTTTAATAAAGCGATCCGGAAGAAACATTTCTGCTTCAGGGTCGTAGGCCTGTTTGATGACCTTAGTATCTATATGTCCAGCATCACGAGCCGCTAGATAAACCGCCTCAGAAAGAATCCGATTCTCTTCAGAATGAGTCGTATGATAATTATCAAACTGTACATTGAAACCCGCAAAATCTTCACGGTGCTCTTTGTTGACTTGATCAATCAACTCTTGAGGTTCAATCCCTTCTTGCTGTGCCCTTAACATTATTGGCGTACCGTGCGCATCATCTGCGCAGACGTAATAGCAGCTATTGCCTCTTAGGCGCTGAAAGCGAGCCCAAATGTCAGTTTGAATGTATTCAACCATATGACCAATATGAAT
>CALKXC010000345.1 GCA_938004025.1 uncultured Leucothrix sp.
CCACAGCCGAGAACTCGGCCAATGCAAGAAGTTGGTTAGTGCGAGCAGGGCATAGAATCACTCAAGCATTAAAGCAAAAGCTAACAAAGCATTGCACCTGTCATTTGACGCAAACCTCCCGACGCTGCCGCTCTGGTCAGCTTGTGTCAAATGCAGGTGAAGGTGGATTCAACCGGTCAACGCAACACCCGTGTTCAGTTCCAAGTTAAGCATAAATGCTGGCGTCTTTGCATTGAGTGTTTTTCTAGGGCGTGTGTTTAGACTCATAGCCACCGTGTTCAATTGGGCCTGGGTGTGTTTAGATAAATCGGTTCCTTTTGGAAAGTACTGCCTTAGTAGACCATTTGTGTTTTCGTTTGAGCCTCGTTGCCAAGGGCTACCCGGGTCGCAGAAATAGACGTCCATTTCACTGTCTATTGCAAATCGTTTGTGCGCTGCCAGTTCTGACCCTTGGTCCCATGTCAACGTTCTGAGTAGCGTGTCAGGCAACTTCTTTATCTGTTTGACCAAGGCCTTAGTCACCACTTCGGTATGCTTTGAGCGCACCTTTACCAGCACGACAAAGCGGGTTTTGCGTTCTACCAGCGTGGCGATAAAGGTTTGGTCGCTTCCTTGTATCAGATCACCTTCCCAGTGGCCTGGGACTGCTCTGTCTTCGATCTCTGCGGGACGTTCACGAATAGATAATCCATCAACAATGGAGCCGCTGTGTCCCTTTCGTGTCTTGAGCCGTGATTGGCGGAAGCGTCTCTGTGTACGCAAATGTTCGCGAAGCTCCTTTTTTAAGGCTCCGCGGGACTGTATGTACAAGCTCTTGTAGATCGTTTCGTGTGACACATGCAACTCGGGTTGATCAGGGAACTCATACTGTAGCCATAGAGCAATTTGCTCCGGAGACCATTTCAGCGCTAGTTTTTTCTTACCAAGCGCTGTAACTTTGCGAACTCTACTAGTCTGCAGCACTTGGGGCGATGACCATGCTTCCATGCTTGTTTATCTGCACGCGCTGCCCGGTAGTGTATCCGACCTCCGTTACGTGCCACCTCTCTACTAATTGTAGACACCGAGCGGCCTAACTCTGTGGCAATGGTCCGATAACTGACTCCAGAGCTTAAGGCTCTTGAAATACTCTCTCTTTCCTCAAGCGAAAGATGCCTCAAGGAGCGAGCCCTTATCCGAGGCTCGATGCCGCCATGGTTACGAAGAAAAAGGAAGACTGATACGGGTGTGATATCCAAAGTGCGAGCAATCTCATGGTGTGACTTACCTTCATGCCACAATTGCCATCGTCGTGCTTTCTCTTCTGCGCTAAGATTCTTTCCTACTGGCATTGTTGATTGACTCTAAGTTGATAGTTATCTTAGAGGTGTTGCGTTGACCGGTTGAATCCACCAATGCGACTGTTAGGTTCGATAGGATACATTTTCATGAGTCAGGGTCTTTTTTTTGAGTCGTATGAACGTTAGCAGTCGGCCCACAGCGGTCATTTGGGTTTTGTTTAATGTAGGTGTGCGGTGTTAACTAAAGAACTGCAAGAATATTATCAAAATTCAAAATATGGGGAGATCCGCCCTGAGTTAAAACACGCGATTAGTATTTCTTCTGGTTGTAGTATTGCGATTGATTGTGGCTGTGGTGCAGGGGCAAATATTGGTCATTTGATCTCGGCTGGGTTTGAAGTTTGTGCGTTTGATGTTCAAAAAGAAGCAGTATCTTTGTGTGATGAAAGGTACGCGAGTAATTCATTAGTATCTCTGAGTGTTAGTAGTTTTGGTAGTTATGTATATCCAAAGGCATCTCTAATTGTCGCTGACGCAAGCTTGTTCTTTTGCCCTGCGGGAGAATTTGATCAATTTATGGAGAAGGTGCAAAAATCTTTGCAGCCTGATGGGGTCTTTTACGGGTCGTTTCTCGGTGCTAGAGACTCAATGGCTAGCCCTGATTACAAGAGTGAGGCTCTCTGGGGGGATGTGCTGATATTCTCAGAAAGCAAAATTAAACGTGCACTAAATAACTTTGAAATTCATAAATGGGTTGAGTTAGAAGTCGATGGATTTACTCCGACAGGTGAAGCACATCATTGGCATTTATTTATAGTTGTGGCAAAAATCTCAGCGTGAGCTGTGGAAACTGGAGTTGTGTATTTTCTGCTTCGGGCGCAAACCTGAAGTTAAAAATGTTGTGGGCAAGTGCTCACAAAATCAAACCTAACCAGACGCCGCAAGCGTTATTGACAGCACAGTCCCTGCGCTGCCGCTCCGGTCGGTCGCTATCAATAACTCTCGAGGTGGCGTTAGGTTTGATTGGAGGCATCTCTATGACTTAGAAATATTTTTTAGGCTACTGGTCGATCACAATTCGGATAGGAGTGTTAGGATTATTGGAGTGGTTTAGAATATGCTTTTCGTAATTCGTACTTTTCTATTGTCTACTATTGTGCCCTGAAAATGGATATCCAATTGAGCCAAGTTAATATGCCTGATCCAGACGCTGAAATTCATAGTGCAATTGATAGGCTTGTACAAGATCGTCTGGTTCTTGCATCTAGTTCAATTCTAAAAATGCTGCCCTCCAATATAGTAAGGAGTAGGTATTTTACTTTGACATACAGGGAGGGCTCAGTATTCGTCTATTTGCTGTTAGGGAGGCGACTGGAGTCTGAGGTAAAACATAGGATTGGCTTGGGTCAATCCCCAATACCAGGCCTAATCACCACTAGAGAAAATATATCCGCTGGGATACGGCTGGAAAACGCACAACTTGCCCAAATTTCTGGCTCTAGTTTTAAAAATATATTTGCTTTTTCCATTGGCAATAAAGTGAGCGCTCAATTCACGAACTTAACCATAGACCTAACGGAAGTTGAGGCTGTCGGAAAAAAGTTTGTTGTGGACCTTGGCTTTGTTATCTCACCAGAAAAAGGGAAGTTGGTTTTTAGTCCACTTGAGCAAATTGAGGATCTGATCGTTCAATTTGCATCTGCAATCGTATTAGATAAGGAGCCTAAGTCTGTCCTACAGAAAGCCCAGCCTCATGTATAGCTCTGAATACGAATGCCTAAAAGAGCTGGTCTACTCGGATGATGGGAATAAGGAGAAAGAATGCCAGCCTTTTCTCGAGCATGTTCCTAATATTCTATTAGGCCAATACATGTCAAAATTCGACAACATAACCTCTACTCGTTTTGAGAGGGAGTCACGTTTGCCTTCTGGTGATAATGATGTGCTTCAGGGATTCTCCGTTCGGGATGATACTGGTAGGACTGTAAATCATCTGGTTGTTTGGGAAGTAAAAGCACCTCAATGCAGTCCGTTTAGGATCACTACTAATAACAGAGCCGCACCTACTGCAGATTTGATTGAGGTTGAAAACCAACTTCTGCACTACTTCCATGATCTAAAAAGCAACGCAGCTATCAAAGATGAATTTGAAATAGTAAACGAAGACAATATTCATTTAGGCGGAATAATTATTGGCAGGGAAGATAAATTAATTTCTGGTGGTGGCCAGTTTAGTTTGACGGATGAAAGAAAGCTTGCTCTTTACCGGAGAGCGAAAGGCTATCGAGAGACGTATTTCTGGAGCCCGGCTATAAATTTCAAGCTCTGGGATAGTGTGCTTGCCAATCTAAAACCAGCTATTCAACAAAACATAGTGCCCGAAGGTGATCTTGATGCTATGACATTTTCACTTAGGGAGGAGCCAGAATCAGCCACGGCTGAAACCATAATCTAATGGGCATAATACACACATATTACAAACATCTAGATTTGTAAATGTTGGCTTTGGAGGTGTAGGAGAGGAGCGAAGTGGCAGTGGCAAGTGCGTCTTGAATCAAACCTAACCAGACACTGCAAGCGAAACGTGACAGCTCGTTCCCTACGCTGCCGCTGCGGTCGGCCGCAGTCAAGTTCGCGTGAGCTAGGCGTTCGATTTGCTAAAGATGTTTCATGCAAGAATGGACTACATCGGACCAAAGCACAAAAAATGTGATTTTTATGTTGCTGTTTCAAAATCACGCTTCATATTTTGATATTAGTGAGAAAAAAAATGGCTATATGTTTAAAAGGAATTAAGGGCCACAATGGATTTCTTCTTGAAAATGAATCGACATTAGGCGAGGACATTAGTGTCCTTATAGGGAAAAATGGGTCAGGAAAAACCAGAATCCTTGAAAGTATAAGAGAGCAGCTTACCAGTGTTGAAATTGATGGGCAAAAGCTTCAGAGAACGGACATAGTATTAATTGAAAGTGCAAGCTTGATTCCGAACCTAGGAACTGTTTACAACGACACCCAATTTCAACAAAAGATCACAAGTACACTGCAACTTTATGATCGGATAAAAGCAACATTAGATAAGCCTTATGATTCCTCTAGAGCACAGTCTCATGGCCGTGGTGGTAACAAAGATGCTCTAGATCCAGAATCTTTACATATGTTATGTCAATCCATCGCAAAAAAGACAAATAAGCCCGCGCCAGAATTGTCTCATGAGGACATTATACTTCACTACGAAGAGCCATCTAGAAATGTTTTAGGAATACAGAATATATCTACGATATTCAACAATCACATCAAGCGTAAAAACAATAATCAATATAATGAGTGGAAGTGCAAGGAGAAGGGGGCTGACGTCCAGTACTGGAGCGATGAGGAGTTCCTACAGAAATTTGGTGATAAACCTTGGGTTAGAGCAAACAAGATTCTAGATGATACATTTGACGGGAAGTTTGAATTCAATATCCCAGACGAATTATCTCAGAGCTACACATATCAAGCAAAGCTTATTCAGAAATACAATGGTCAAGCAGTAACTGTTGGTAATCTCTCCTCAGGCGAGAAAACGCTTCTATGGCTAGCTCTGACTTTATTTAATCTACAGTATTATGAATCGGATTTAGTTAAACCGCCAAAGCTTTTACTCATTGACGAACCTGATGCTTTTCTTCATCCCAAGATGGTTGATAAAATGTATAAAGCATTCGATTCGTTTGTGAATATTTTCAAGAGTAACGTAGTTATAACTACCCACTCACCAACGACGGCCGCACTCGCTCCCGCAAAGAACCTTTATTTGGTGCAAGACAACGCGATAGAAAATATTGAACAAGACAGAGCGATTTCGGAATTGCTAGATGGTGTGACTCAAATGTCAATTACCGCGACTAATAGGCGACAGGTTTATGTCGAGAGCTTCTACGATGCTGATATTTATCAAGCACTTTACAATACAATAGCGCCAAGATCAGATGTAGTTGATGCAAAAATATCATTGTCTTTTGTAAGCTCTGGACCAAAAATACCCGTACAGTTCGTTAAAGATAAAGTTCGTCAATTATTAGAAATACATGATGACAAGCTCCTTGATGAATTTGTAAGTGGAATTAATGGTTCGGGTAGTTGTGAATACGTAATTGGTCAAGTACAAGCCCTTTCAGATAGCGGCAATAAAACAGTAAGAGGGGTAATAGATTGGGATAAAAAGAATACTTCGTCGTGTCTGATCAGCGTTTTCGCTGAAAATCACGCTTATTCAGTAGAAAATATTTGCCTTGATCCAATATCTATTTTGTTGTTACTGCACATCGACCATCCTACGACGTATACAATGCCGTTCATTTGCGGCAAAGAAGTAGATTGGGAAAATTGGATCAATGACGCTGCATTGCTGCAAGTGTCAGTTGATAAATATCTAAAAAAAATACTTTTGCGAGATAACAATAAGGACGTCGTCTTGTCGTACCTCTCCGGTGTAAAGCTCGATTCAGATAAAGAGTATTTACAATTGAATGGGCATGATTTGGAGAAATTAGTACGCGAGAAATACCCACAACTGAATGCTTACGCTAGAAAAGGAAAAGATGGTGAGCTGAAAAGCACAATCGTCACCAGGTCTATGGTGACTATTGGAAAAAGTAGATTTGTGCCGGACGTGTTTGAGTCAGTTTTCGCCTCATTACAGAAATAGATAGTTGGCGAGTAAAAACGCAAATCGAACAAAACGATGAAGCCGTAATTTGACCCCGCCACACCTGCGCTACCGCTCCGGCGCGTCAGCCTCAAATCAACCTTATCGTCGATGTTAGCATTTACTTAGGATTTCTGTATGCCCTACATCCTAGAAAGAAGGATGTCATCGAAAACTTAGGTAAGCGTCGGGGCATCTACACCTTTCGGACTTCCGCAATTTAGGTAATTCTGTCCTCCACACCAATGGAGAACTATATGAATGAAGTAAGCACAGACAAAGAGCAATTCTGGCTAGATCACATCGAAGCTGCAAGCCGGTCAGGCTTGAGCATTGTCCAGTACGCTAAGC
>CALKXC010000346.1 GCA_938004025.1 uncultured Leucothrix sp.
CGCTATCTCGGTACCACGCTGATTTTCCAAGTCTTGCAACATTGAGGGTTTGTGTTTGAGGTGGTTAGCACAGGCATACTCAATAAGGGCATGGACTTTTTCACCATCAACATTCGCTCCGCTGGCCTTTGCAATAACTAAAGTCTCATCGACGATCTCGTGCGCTAACGCTTTACCATCGGGGAAATGATTGAGCATACCTGGTGACGCACTGACCAAACCACATAAGGCATTCATTGCCACATTAAAACAGGCTTTTTGCCAAATAAAGTCATGAACGTCGGGCGTTACCGTAGTAGTGATACCGGCTTCATTAAAATCTGTGCCGACCTGATCGGTTAGCGCGTCTGGCTTTCCTGAGGCGTGGTACAGCCAAGTTTCAGCGGCGTCTGAGGAAACGACTTCGCCAGGTTTTAGTAACTGAGCGGGCATCATAGTGACGCCTTCGATGGTTCGATCGATACCGACTTCAGCGGCGACTTGCGCGCCATTGCCTAAGCCGTTTTGTAGCGTGATGATGTGGGCGTTTTGGAGTGATGCTGGGAGTTGCTCTAAGGCGGGTTTTATTTGGAATGACTTGGTGAAGATGATAACTACATCGGCTGGGTTTGCCTTTTCCACAGTTGTTGCAGCGATATTTAGTGTGTGTTGTTGGCCGTTGAGTGTGGCTAGCAAGCCGTGTTGTGCAATGGCTTGGCTTTGAGCTGGGGAGCGGTTTAGGAGTTCGACGTTGAAGCCAGCTAGGGTTAGGCGTGCGCCGAAGGCAGTGCCCATCGCGCCGGCGCCTAGGATGCTGTATTTAATGTTCATGTTTGCATACCTATAAACGCTTCAAAGTCGTCCGACGTGACGAGATTCCTCTTACTGTTTGGGTAAGCCTTAATGAATGATGTCGGGAATTTAACACGCTTCTTTGAATTCCACTTGAATTCCCATGCGCTTAGCTGATCCCCAACTTCTTCTATGTAATCAATTTCTTGTTGTTGAGTTGTCCTCCAAAAATACTGTGCCGTTGCAAAATCGTGCCGATACGCTAAGTATTTAACTCGTTCGCTAATCAGAAAATTCTCCCACAATGCTCCAGTATCAAGACGGGAATCTAGCGGTGTAAATGTATCTATGATCGCATTTCTAATACCATTATCATAAAAATACACTTTCTTGCCTTTTTTGATTTCGTTTCTCACATTTCTACTATAAGCAGGCAAGCGAAACACTACATAAGCTTTTTCAAGAAGGTCGATATACTTCTCTACTGTATGAGAATTAGATTGAGTGATCTGTCCTAGCTCGTGGTAAGACACTTCTGAACCTACTTGAAGTGCCAATGCTTTTAATAATTTGCTTAGCATTTGAGGCTTCTGCATTCCCTCGTAAGCTAGAATGTCTTTGTATAAATAACTCTCAGTCAATGCTTTAAGAGTTCTTACACAATCCGATACCCCTTGCTGTTGCACCACTTCTGGATAGTATCCATAAACTAACCGATGATGCAGAAGTCTCTTTTCTTCAAGCCAACCGTGATGACCCACCATCTCTACAAAAGAAAGAGGGTAAAGTTCATACTCATACTTTCGCCCAGTAAGGGGCTCATTAATCTTACTGGCTAGATCGAATGATGATGAACCTGTCGCGATCACTTGCACGTCTTTGATTCGATCAGTCACCTGTTTTATGGTGAGGCCAATGTTTTCAATACGCTGTGCTTCATCAATAAAGAGTATTTTTTTAGAACCTATAACCAGACGCAATGCTGTTAGCCCTATGTTTGCAAGCGTTTCTCTATCATCTGAGTTATCACCATTCATCAGCAATAACTGATCTTCATAACCTTCCAAAACTTGTTCTATCAACGTAGTTTTACCTACCTGCCGAGAGCCAAACAAAAGAATTGCTTTCCCTTTAAAAAGGTCATTTTGTAAATTTGGATATATTTTTCTTAAGATCATAAAGTTGCACTGTATTCAATTTTTTAACTGTTATTTTGAATTGGAATTCAAAATTATACAAATATTTTTGAATTCCAATTCAAAATAGTTCATTTCCAGGGCAAACTATGGTTTCGTAGATCACTAATCTTAAGGCCTTTTATTGGGCTCATGTGACGACAAGTCTTACTGAATTCAGCTTTAATCTATAACTCTACTACGTAAGAATTAAGCGGTTTCAAAAACGTTAGACAGAAAAAAATCAAAGGAATCCAAGAAACCAAGGACACTCTTTGGGACTTCCACTGTTATCAAACAACAGTGCCAAAGTGCAAATGCTTGCTGAAAATATTGTGCAGATCCCAGCGGGCTGTCTTTAAGTACGCCCTCAAAAAGCCGTAAAATACTCCGCCTCCTCCCAATCCGAAACCGCCATCAAATAGCGATCCCTAGCAGCTGTGATCATCGATCGGCACATGCCACTGTGTAATGGTCATTTCACGACTCATCGGAATACATATTGCCCCAGGGAAAATCTGATTGGTTACGCGTACATGCGTCATGCCATTATCGAGGTGTCGCAGCGCGGTCAGCTTCATACCGTAATCTGTTTCTTCAACACGAATCTCAGGTCTCGGATATTCACGCAGTAGCTGCGTCATCGGTAGTTCGGTGTTTTCAGATTTGTCACGAAACTGTTTACCGTAACCGTCGCTTGGGTCTTCATCTTGCAAAAAACGATGTAGAAAGGAGGCGTGGGCTGGGTCAATGCCTATTTCCATCGCTTGCAACCAGTTACATTGCCACAGGCCTTTGAAGGCGAAGGAGTGAGATTCTGGTGCGCGGAAACAATCAAAGTTTGGGAATTCAGGTGGTTCTCCTGGGCCCATATAGGCAAACACAATGCCGTTTTTCTCGACCACAGGATATGAAGCGGTTTTTATTTTCTCGTGAGTGCGTGACCCTTCAGGCTCGCCGGGTTGTTCAACGCATTGTCCATCTCGATTAAAATGCCAACCATGAAACGGGCAGCGCAACCCATTATTCTCCAGCCGACCATAACAAAGGTCAGCACCACGGTGTGGACAGTGACGACCAATCAGCGCCAGCTCGTTTTGCTCATCTCGAAATAGAACGAGTGCTTCACCCAGCAGCTTAACCGCGACAACCGGACGCTCACCCTCAAGCTCGTCGATCAAAGCAGCGGGGTGCCAATACCTGCGCAGCACTTCGCCAGCTGGCTCACCACTACCTACGCGGGTTATCCGTCGATTGAGTGCTTCGCTAATCATCGCTTGAACCTCCTCCGTCTATTCCAGTTTTCTAGTGTACTTTGGAATAGTCTAGGAGGCCAATTTCAAGCAAACGCACCTGACGACTGAGCTTTTTAAGCTAGTCCTTCAACTTTTGTAGGAGGTAGGTATATTCCAACGCGTTCTGCTTAGCCACCTCTTTCAAATTAGCCGCTGCGCTATGCCCACCATCTATATTCTCGTAATACAAAAAGTCATAGCCCATGTCTTCTAACCGAGCTGCCATCTTTCTGGCATGCCCTGGGTGCACTCGATCATCTTTAGTTGAGGTCACAAACAGAATCTCAGGGTATTCCATATCCGCTTTAACGTTATGATATGGCGATATCGACTCCAAAAACTCACGCTCCGTCGCATCATCTGGATCACCGTACTCGCCCATCCATGAAGCACCAGCGAGTAAGGTGTGGTAACGCAGCATGTCGAGCAGTGGCACCTGACAGATCACTGCGTTAAATAGATCGGGGCGTTGAGTAAACATCACGCCTACTAACAAACCACCGTTGGAGCCACCTTGAACACCTAAATGCTGAGGTGAGGTAATTTTCTTTTCAATTAGGTCTTCAGCGACTGCGATGAAATCATCAAAAATGACTTGGCGTTTGGTTTTTAATCCAGCTTGGTGCCATTTGGGGCCAAATTCTCCACCGCCTCGTATGTTCGCCAGCACATAAACACCCCCTTGCTCTAACCATAACTTTCCACGAATCGCAGCGTAGCTTGGCGTCAGTGACACTTCAAAGCCACCGTAACCATAAAGCAGAGTAGGGTTGCTGCCATCCAGTTTGCAGCCCTTAGCGCGCACCACAAAGTAGGGCACTTGTGTTCCGTCGCTTGAAGCCGTTTCAAACTGCTCAACGACCATGGTTGAACCGTCAAACCAAGCGGGTAGGGACTTAGCCTGCTTTTTTTCCTGTGTGGCGGTGTTGTACAGCCATAGCGTTGTGGGTGAGACAAAACCTTCGGTGATGATGAAGGCTTCTTCCTCTTTGTCATCAGTCGCGCCGATATACACAGAGCCTGAGCTTGGGAAGTCTAATTCTTCAGAGCTCCACTCACTGCCGTTCCAGTCGAAGGCGAAGGCTTTTCCCGCAACGTTTTCAAAGATACTGATGAGTAATTTTGATTTTGTTGACCCAAAGCCTCCTAGTGAGGAGCGCTCGTTGGGCGAGTAGACTAAGTTTATTTTTTCAATTTCACCCGTGCTCATGAAGTCATCGAATGAGAACGAAAGAAGATCGCCGCTCTTAAAGCCGCGCCAGTCTTCGTTGATGCTAAGCAGCATCTGTCCTTTGAACTCGCCACTGATTCCTGACTTAGCGGGTATCGGCAATTTTGTAGGTGTTAGCGACTCCCTTGGCAGCCAATAAGTTTCTGAATCATAGAAAGTGACTGCTCTGTTTACTAAGATTTCTACTCGATCATTGCTGAGTTCTACGCAATAAGCAGAAACAGCAACGTCAGTTTGCTCGCCACGCATTAGCTCCCTGGCGTCAGCGAGGTCAGTGCCGCGCTTCCAGATTTTAGCAATCATGGGATAGCCTGAATCCGTCATGCTGCCTTCGCCAAAATCTAGGCCAACCAATAGAGTGTCTTTATCTAACCAAGTGGCTGAACCTTTGGACTCTTCTGTGACGAAGCCACCTTCAACAAAGCTTTTGCTAGTAACGTCAAACTCTCTAACTAAGCTGGCGTCTTTACCACCATCAGACAGGCTAATCAGGCATTTATTGTTGTCGTTGTGAAGTCGGTCACTGCCGGCAAATACCCAGTTTTTGCCTTCTGCTTCAGCCAGCGCATCGTAATCAAGAATAGTTTCCCACTCTGGCTCATCGGTGAGGTAGCTTTCTAAGGTGGCGGCACGCCATATTCCTCTGACATGCGTTTCATCTTGCCAGAAGTTATGCATTTTTCCGTCACGATAGGATGCAAATGGAATCTTTTCATCGGAGTTAACGATTTCTAAAGCTTGGGCTTCCATTGCGCTAAACCGAGCATCCGTTTCCAAGCGTTTAGCGGAAACGTCGTTCCACTGTCTTACTTTGGTGAGTGCTTCATCTCCCAACACTTCTTCTAGGTAAAGGTGAGACTCTAAATTTGCTGCGGTGTCTGGGTTGGTTATTTTTGTCATGGGAATCAACTCACTGCCTTTTATTTCAACATTTCGTATCATTCCTTATGTATTAGCCACTGGCAAGTATCGCTAGATGAATAATTGGCAATTATGACTGCAATTAACTCAGCCATTAAAAAGGGCGCTTAAAAAAGCGCCCTTTTATCTCACGGAGTTTGTAGCCAACTACCCGTTATCTTATTGAGTAACTGAAATAACCTTCATCACTTGTCGCTGCATTATTTGGGAAGTAATCAATACCGTTCGCATTGAAGTTTCCTGTAAACGGCTGATTGCTAGTTCTGAAAATCACTCTAAAGTCCGTTAAGCCATCAAGGATACTACGAGGAATAGCGATTTCAGCAAACTCACCCACGGTAGCACTGCCAGTAACTGCATAAGTATTCCAAGACCAGTTATTACCGTTGCCGTTATAGCTACGTAAGTCGTCGCCTTCCAATATGTACTCTGCACCAATGCTACGCGTTACTTTGTAACCCGTGTTTGGGTTGTTGTCAGTATCGATATAAATCTGCCATGGCCACGAGATAGGACTGATATCACCATCGTTTTCATAAGCGAAGTACAGATTGTTATTGTCGTGAGCGGCCCACGTTTCTAGCCAATCCGCTTGCACGTTTGCATCCGCAATATCATTACCGTCACGACCAAATGAAGTCACTGCACTCCAGTCGCTCAGATTGCCATTCAAATTGATGCTGAAATCATTCACTCGGTTTGAAAAGGCAGGATCCGTTGGATCAACCGGGTCAATCACATCACCAAACTTATAGCTAAACTTCCCACTGCCAAGATTAGGGTAGCTATCCACACCAGCAGCTGAATAGTTCGAAGTAAAGATGCCATTTCGCGTTTTCATAACAGCACTTAGTGATGATGGGTTATTAAGGGCAGACCTTGGGAATGCTAATTCTGCAATATTGCCGTTGACCACACTGTTAGCTGTAGCGATATATTGCCAAGACCAGTCGCTTCCAGTGCCAATATAACGATACAGTCCGCGCCCCTGAATAATAAAGTTTGCACCTACACCATTGCCAATTTTATAGCCCGTGGTTTCGTCATTATCGGTGTCTAAATAGGTCTGCCAAGGCCACCAAGTGCCCTGATCAATCGGACCATCGTTCTGATAAGCCATGTAGAAGTTAGTATCATCATGAGCCATCCAAGCTTCTAGGATATCCGCCCTAGCGCCTGTTAAACTGATGTCATCTCCATCAGCACCAAACGACTGCAGCCCCTCCCAATCAGATAAGTTTCCATCAATACTAATGGTTTTAGGGTTTGAAACATCACCAGTTTCCGGTGGCGTCACACCAGCACCAAACTCATAGTCTATAAAGCCGTCACCACCTCCTGATAGTCCATCAGCGTATTCATGGGAGAGCTGCGTTCTTGCATCACTACCATAAAAAAGCTGAGCCACTGGCGAATCAAAAACCATTACTTTAGCGCCTAGACTACTGATCTTTGCGATAATCGCTTGCATGCTTGCTAGGTAAGTCGCACTCGGCACGTCCCGATGATAATCATTTACTCCAGCTATTACCCAAACGAAATCTGGATTTTGACTTGTCACATCCGAATCGAAGCGATTAAGAACATTGGTTGAAGTACTACCACCAATCCCTTTGTTAATAATCGTTGCGTTAGGTAAACGCACATTTAAGCGCTCGCCCACGCCTGGGCTATCAAACCAACTATCACCAATTAAAACATGACGACCCGTGTTGAGGTTGCTAATACCAACCTCTCTAATTGCAAAATCAGCGATCGCACGGTATCCATATTCATTGGGGTGTGAACCGTTCTCATAGAAATTCCAAACATTTTGACCCGCAGCAATCGGTGCTTTTAAACCCGTTTTTAAGGTAATCGTTTGGCCATTAGTGCTGGCAACTTGGGCGGTGTAGTACTCACCATTGCTAGCAAGATAAGTAATTAGCTGATTATCAATAAGGTTGTAAGCGTTCGACATTTGTAACTGAGTCGCGCCTGTTCCAGCGAAGCTGGCTAGTGTCATTGATAAAGTGCCACCGACCTCTTGCCAAATAGCATATTGCCTAAACAACAAATCATCATGAAGCGATAATGGTGCAAATGACGTTGGATAGGTATCAATTCCAGCAGCGGAATAGTCTCCGGTAAATGGGCCGTTGCGTCCCATAAATACGGCACGAGCCTTTGAAGGATCACCGATTATATTGCGCGGTATTTTAAACTCTGCAAGCGCACCGTTGCGCTTACTGATGGATCCATCAAGATATTGCCATGACCAGTTCGTGCCAGAGCCAGTGTATTTATAGACGCTACCGCCTTGAATTAAATACTCTGCCCCAACATTACTAACGCCTTTATAACCGGTGGTTATTGAGCTATCAGTATCGATGTATACCTGCCAAGCCCACCAACTCGATGCATTGATATCACCATTATTTCGATAAGCTAGGTATAAGTTGGTGCTGTCATGAGCCAGCCAACCTTCCAAGAAATCTGCTTGGGCATTAAAGTTGCTAATATTTGCCGCTTCATATCCAAGCGAAGCGACACTAGACCAGTCATTAATGTTGGCATCTATTGTAATGCTGTTGTCACTAACTGAGTTACTCAACGTCGCGGCACTAACCCCAAATGGGAGTGCACTCATGACAGCGGTGACAAACGCTGCCGTTATTATGGGGGGGGCTTGTTTAAACATCTAGTGTATTGCTCTCAATATTATTATTCGGATACCGTGTAGCTGAGGTACCCTTCTGAATTTGTTAAGGCCGCATCGGGAACATAATCTGTCCCTGCTGATGAATAGTCACCAGTAAACGTCCAATTAGAGGCTTTGAAAACTACCCGCAAATTTGAGGGGTCGCCAATTGCACTCTGCGAAATTTGTAACTCAGCAATCGCACCAGAAACGCCATTGGTGACACTGCTGATATATTGCCAAGACCACTCTGAGCCAGAACCGGTGTATTGATAGAGCGCACCACCCTGAATCATGTATTTAGCTCCTAAGCTAATACCTACCTTGTAACCTGTTGAGATATTAGCGTCGGTATCGATGAATATCTGCCAAGGCCACCATGTGGAGGTATCAACGGCACCATCATTTCGATAAGCGAAATACAAGTTAGTATTGTCGTGCGCCATCCAAGTTTCTAGGAAGTCCGCTTTGGCGCCTGTCATGCTGATTTCATTAGCATCCAAACCAAACGATTGCAGCTGCGCCCAGTCGCTTAAGTTGCCGTTTAAGGAAATCGTATTGTTGTCGACAACGTTTGAAAAACCACCGTTACCACCACCCAATACGTAAGTTAAATAGCCACTGCCCAAATTCGGATAGCTATCGATTCCTGTTGCAGAGCTGTAGTCTCCGTTAAAGATGCCGTTTCTAGCTTTGAAAATAGCGCGGATGGCTGAAGGATTGCCAATTAATGCTCGGGGGATTTTTAACTCAGCAATCGCACCATTCACTGAGTTAACAGCACCGCCAATATACTGCCAAGCCCAATCACTTCCGGTACCAATGTAGCGGTAGATGCCTGAGCCCTGGATAAGATAATTAGCACCTACTCCGTTGTCAGCGTTAAAACCGGTGGCTCCGTTACTATCGGTATCTAAATAAACTTGCCATGGCCACCACGTACTGGTATTGATATTGCCATCGTTGCGATAAGCGACGAATAGACTCGTTGCATCGTGAGCCATCCAACCTTCTAGAATGTCGGCTTGTGAATTAGCACTACTGATGTCATTGCCATCTACACCAAATGACTGTAATTGATTCCAATCATTGATATTGCCATCGATACTTAGGGTCTGATTATTAGACACTGGATCGGTAACAACACCGCCATTACCATCTAGCTGATAAGTGAAAGCGCTGTTGTTACCGTCAGGGAAGTAATCAACTTTAGGGCTTGATGAAAATGCTGAGTTATCACTTCTAAACAACACGTTAATCGACTCAGGATTACCAATGGCACTGCGCGTGACACTCATTTCGGTAATATCACTCTGTGCCCTAGCGTTCAAAACGCCACTGATAGGCTGCCACGACCAATTGCTTCCATTGCCAGTGTACTTAAACAACGTCCAGCCATTCATGAGGTAGTCAGCACCGACAGCACCATTGATTTTGTAACCTGTGTCACTATTCACGTCGGTGTCGAGGTAAACACCCCACGCCCACCAAGA
>CALKXC010000347.1 GCA_938004025.1 uncultured Leucothrix sp.
TTAACCGCGTCAATACGATCATCGTATTGTCTTTCGTTGGTTAAACCATGCATAAGGCCTGATTCACGCCTCGGATTTACTCCTAAGTTTGCAGCAATCTTATCGAGGTAATTATCAAATAATTCATAATAATTAGCATTAACTTTAGCCAAAGTTTTATTGATTTCACGCTTCGCCATCGTCGCAAAAACTAACGGTCTAACCGCTTGACCTTCGGCGTCTTGGTTAATTTGATTAACGAGAGTTTCTGCCTTTTCGATGGTATCTATGAATGGGTGGTAGCGTTTAGTAAATTTAAACTGCGGGAATTGAGACAGCAAACTATTACCCAGCTCATCTGCCGTGATCCCGGTACTCTCTGATATAAAATAAACATCGCATTGCATGATTGCTGCATTCCTTAAAGGCTTATAATGTACATTTATTGCAAGATGCTAACATAAGCAAATCTAACTGATGACCGGAAGGAGTAAATAGTGAATATTCAGCTACGTTATACAGACCTAGGAAATGGAATTATTCATTTAGACGCGGAATATTTACAGCCTGGAATCGCATCGGTTTATCTGATTATAGAAAATGGTGAATGTGCCGTAATTGAAACGGGCACTTGTCATACTGTCCCCTTCATCTTAAAGACGCTCATTGAGTTTGGGCTTAATGCAAGCTCAGTACGATACGTCATACCAACCCACGTCCATCTTGATCATGCCGGTGGGGTTGGCTTGCTAATGCAGGAATGTCCAAACGCACAGCTTATTGTGCATCCCTTTGGCGCTCGCCACATGATTGACCCAGCCAAACTGGCAGCTGGCGCCAAATCAGTCTATGGTGAGGAAGCCTTTCAGCGTTTGTATGGCGAATTACTCCCAGTTGATGCAGAAAGAATCATTGAGGCTCCGGATAACTTTGAAATAGAACTTTCTAATAGGCGCTTGCGCTTCTATGACACTCCTGGGCACGCCAAACACCACTTTTGCGTTCATGATTTACAAAGTAATAGTGTTTTTTCTGGCGATACCTTTGGAATTGCCTATCCTCCAGTCAATATAGGCTCTGAGCCTTTCATCTTTGTGACTACGACCCCAGTTCAATTTGACCCTGATGCCCTACTCAATAGCATTAATAGATTGGTAAGCATTAAAGCGGATGCATTTAATTTGACTCATTTTGGGCAGATTAAACCTTCTGAACTGGTTATTGATCAGTTGAAAACAAGCATTGATGCCTTTGTTTCCATAACGATGGATTCTCGGGATATTAAAGAGAATCGTGTTGAAGTTATTGACCAAAAAATCCAGCAATACCTTCTCAATAAATATCATCAACTGGGCGGCAGAAAATCAGATAAAGACTTCCTTGCAGTGGTTGCAATGGACAGTAAGCTTAATGCACAGGGCCTCGATTTTTGGCTTACAAAACAGGCTTAGGAACGTTTAATTAGTCTAATATATAAACAATTGATAGCTAATCATCAATTTATCGTATTAATTTTAACCACCAGCGAACCTTATCTCTATTTGTATCCTCTTACCTGTTGAAGGCACAGGTAAGTGCCGGATAACTAAATAATAAACATCTATATATATGGAGATAATGATGCTTAAGTCCCTCAGTTTAATCAGCGTCAGCGCGATAACATTACTAGCAACGACACAGGCCCATAGCCATGTGATTTGCGCCCCTAATAATCCACAAGTCAATATTGGGCATCAGCATAATCAAGCCTACACTGTTCCGCGTATACAGCCAGTTGTACAACACGTTGTGACTAGAAACGTTCAGCAAAACCATAATCAGCAGAAACATTTACAGGCACAAAGAGCGCGTCAGCAAAAGGCTTTAGCCAATCAACGCCGTATTAACCAACAGAGACGTCAACAGGCACAAAGAACTCAGCAGCAAGCCGCTGCCAGAAAAGCACAGCTGATTAGACAGCAGCAAGCAGCAGCGCAACAAGCTAGAGCCGCACGACACCGGGCTGCATTGCAAGCCGCTCGTCAGAGAACCGCTGCTCCTAAAGTTGTTTATCAACAGCCTGTTCAACAGGTCGTATATCGTCAAGTCGCACAAAAACCAGTCATGCACTATCACGCGCCACAGCCCGTTGTTCACTCAAGACCAGCTGTCAGACAGTATGCGCCTGCACGCACTTCAATATCATTTCAAATCAACACGGGCAGTCGTTCACACAACCATGTACGACGTCATGTTCACAGAACTCAACGCCCTTCTCGAGTACTACATTTCCCACAGCAGCCCCGTCGAGTTGTACATAAGAGAACACACCAAAAACATTATTACCCTCAACACAACGGTCATAGAAATTACCATTGGGTAAATAAGCATCACTGAATTGCCCTAAAAGAACATTGAA
This sequence comes from uncultured Leucothrix sp., assembly GCA_938004025.1. GTDB lineage: Bacteria > Pseudomonadota > Gammaproteobacteria > Thiotrichales > Thiotrichaceae > Leucothrix. The sequence goes on from CALKXC010000347.1 coordinate 2,378, forward strand.
TATTTGATTCATGCTGGCTGTGCGGATAAATTTCCGCACAGCTTTTTGCAGTAAATTTTTTATTCAATAAAACTAATAAAAAAATTTTGATTGAAAATTGAACTATAATTCCAGCCAGCTCCACTTAAAAATCACACTAAGTGGGAACCTTATAGTCTAAATTAGGTCATAAGGTCTAGAAACTGTTGATTTTGGAAAAGCTGATGAAATACAAAAGTAAACACCGTTCAAAACTTATCGCTGCAGGTTTAACGGCGATATGCCTTCTAGCAACCCCTTTGATTAGCAGCGTCGCCAGCGCGAATCATGTGGTTTCTGCGCGTCATGTCAATGCGATACAGACCAAACAGGCAAAATCAATTGAAGCAGGCGTTAAAATGGGAAGACTTACCCCCAGAGAAGCACGTGAACTTCGTAAAGAACAATACGAGATAACGAGCCTAGAGCGAAAAATGAGAAGAGATGGTGCATTGAATGCCCAAGAACTAGAAGATTTATTTAAAAGACTGCAATTTTCACAAAATCATATTAACAAGATGCTGCGTAATGACATCAGCACTCACGCAGTTCAAGATCACCACTAACTACTTTAGTTCAGGCGCAGTTTCTTTCTCTGCGCCTTCTTTCGATTCAGTTAGCATGCTTTTAAGGCTGCCTGTAATCGCTAACAGTCCCGCTTTGGCACATTCATCATCTTTTGCACCCGATGCCGAACCGCTTACGCCAATAGCGCCATAATTGACATCATCGACTGTTATCAAAACGCCACCTGCCGACATTAATATGCCTTCACTTCTTCCTACCGCCGTATCGGATCGGTCAGCAAGTAGCGTGGTATCTTTTTTAAAGTTTGCTGCGGTAAAAGCCTTTTTCTCGCTTAACCCAGTGGATAATGGACTTGCAGCATCCGCTTTTAACAGCACCTTGAGTAAGCCATTATTGTCTACTACCGATACACTGACAGCAATACCCTGAGATCCACAGCTTTCTAGACTCGCCTGAGCGGCTTTCAATGCAGTATCTAGATTGAGGTGTTGCTGGGTAATGATACTTTTAGCATTTTCAACAGTAAGAACTTCTTCTGAAGCCAAAGGGTAACTTAGCGAGATTGCCAGAAGCCCCAAAATCCATTGCTTATTAATTTTCATTATTGCCTCATGTCTTTCTTGCTGCATTTAAGCAGTATTTTATGAGCC
>CALKXC010000348.1 GCA_938004025.1 uncultured Leucothrix sp.
TTTAACTGATTCATCTCTTGGGTCAGCGCAGAAATTTGCCCATTTTGATATAAGCCAAGCAGATTAGTGGTTTCAGCTCTTAATTGAGAATCAGTTTGCGCTCGAATTTCATTCGCCGATTTCCAATAGATGAAACTAAAACCACCTGCACTGATTAGGCTAAAAACCAAAGCATAAATTAGAGAGAGTCTAAATGCAGAGGTATTGACTAACTTAAGACGCATGTAGCGAGTATCCAGCGCCTCTTACAGTGTGTAATAACGGAGGTGTGAAGTCGCGATCAATTTTGCTTCTTAATCGGCTGATGTGAACATCAATGACGTTAGTCTGTGGATCAAAGTGATAATCCCACACGTTCTCCAGCAACATAGTCCGTGTGACCACTTCGTCAGCATGGCGCATGAGATATTCAAGCAAGGTGAACTCTCGAGGCTGTAAATGAATGACTTGTCCAGCGCGTGTAACAGAGTGCTTAATTAGATCCATCTGTAAATCGTGGACTCGTAACAAGGTAAGTTCTTGTGCCGGACTTGCACGTCTGACCAATGCTTGAAGTCTTGCAAGAAGTTCACTAAAAGCATAAGGCTTGACTAAGTAATCGTCACCACCCGCTCTGAGTCCTTCAACTCGATCATCGACATCACCTAACGCGCTTAGAATTAAAACAGGCGTTTTAATTTTTTGCTCACGAAGGTCTTTAATGACTTCTAGTCCACTTTTCTTAGGGAGCATCCTGTCTATGATGAGCACATCATATTGTCCCGTTAATGCCATGTGATAACCGTCCTCACCGTTATCCGCATGATCAGCAACGTGCCCAGATTCTGCTAATCCTTTTTGAATGAAACTAGCCGTTTGTGTATCGTCTTCTATAAGTAACATATGCATAGTTGCAGTATAGATCAGAGATCCTAATGATGAGTAATTAAGGTTTGTTAAGGTAACTTCTCAATACTGTCGTATGACGATGTGCTTATTTATCTTTCAATATTGTACTTTCAATACCCATTAACAGTCTTTGTATGTTTGGAATGTGCTTCCAATAAATGAGCGCAGTGATAATTAGCAAACCAAAGCCGTATGCACCAGAACCTGTGACTAGATAAAAGTAAAAGGGTGCAAACAGTGTTGCTATCATCGCAGCCACCGAAGACATATTAAAAGCAAAGGCTGCAGATAGCCACGTCGCTAGTACTGCTAAGCCAATGATAGGGTTGATTGCTAAAAACACGCCCATTGCTGTGGCAACGCCTTTACCCCCTTTGAACCCATAAAACATTGGGAAGATATGTCCAAGACATGAGGCGATTGCCACGCAGACTATCCAAAAATCATCCAAACCTACAGCTTTGGCTATGACAATAGGAAGTAGGCCTTTGAGCATGTCCCCTAACAAAGTAAAGGCTGCAGGTATTTTTCCACCCAGTCTTAAAACATTAGTCGTTCCAGGATTCTCTGAGCCATTTGTTCTGGGATCTGGAAAATTGAAAAGCTTTGAAGCGATGATTGCAGTAGAAATCGAACCGAATAAATACGCGGCAATGACTACTAAAATGGGTAATATAATATTCATCCACACATACTACCAAAGTGTAAACAGTTATGAACGATAAATTTTAATAAATTCAATGGGATTGCTATGTGTGTGCGAAGTTATTAAGCATTGCTAGAGTCGTTAATAACGCTGTTTTAACAGAACTAATTCGTATCGATTGAATCTGGTGATTTTGATACTTTAGAGGTGAGATTTTTTCGTTTCATTGGTGAACTGTTCGTGGCAGAATCCGCGGCGGAAGGTCGCACCAAAACACACTACGAGAATTAACATTGTCAGTATTTGATAAGAACAAATCTAGGCGCAGCTTTGATCGTGCAGCAGTCCATTACGATCAAAATGCCCAGCTTCAACAAATGGTCGCAACTAACTTGTTAAGGCATTTAGAGGGTTTTGCTCAGGGTTTGGCACCGCATTTGATCTTAGACTTAGGTTGTGGAACGGGCCAAGTAGCAGAGGCAATGCAACTTCGTTACCCAGATGCTGATATCACAGCTTTGGACTTTTCCAAGCAGATGCTAGTTCAAACCGAACAGCGTTTGAGCAAGCAAGGTTTAAGAGCCTTATCGGTATGCGCAGATGCTGAACAGCTACCGTTTAAAGAAGCGGCATTTGATCTAATTGTTTCCAGTTTAATGCTGCAGTGGGCAAATAATTTGGAGAAAACACTTCGGGATATCCAGCGATCACTTTCTTCAGAAGGGATATTGGCTTTTAGCAGTTTAAGTGAGGGAACGCTTAAAGAAGTTAAAGCAAGCTGGGAGGCTGTTGATCAATCGGTGCACAGTAGCAATTTCCAGTCATTGGACTCATTCGAGCGAATCGCTAGTGCAGCAGGGTATTCAAACATTAGTGTTATTTCTGAAACGATTGTGATTAATTACAGCAGTGTTAGAGAAATGCTTCTTGAGATGAAAGGAATAGGGGCAAGCAATGCAAGCAATGAACGATTTAAAGGACTGACAGGTAAGCAACGTTTTGAGGCATTTGAGAGAGCGTTTGAGTCATTTCGTTTAACAGATGGTGCATTTCCATGTACGTGGGAAGTTACTTATGTTTTTTGCGCTAAATAGGTGATAAATAATACAACTTAACTGATTTGTAATACCATTTTGATATTTTTTAGTGTACATTTTTTGTATAAATTAATATCCCCTCAAGAGAGCAGGGAATTAACTGGACTAAACCAGAATAAGCTGTAAAACTTAAAAAAAATCATAAGTTTGATTGTTCGACTGATTATTTCCCCCAAATAGTGAGTCCTAACCCCCGAGATTACTGCAAGCCGTTGTAGTGATACCAAATAAACGATTGTTCAACTATCGTTTAAATGACAAGCAAAAGGAGATTGTAAGTCATATGTCTGACAGAAGACTTCAAGTGTTTCATGCGGTTGCAAGGATGCTGAGTTTCACTAAAGCAGCTGAAGTACTGCACATGACACAACCGGCCGTGACGTTCCAAATACGTCAATTAGAAGAGCAGTTCGATACACGATTGTTTGATCGAGCTCATAATAAGGTCAGTTTGACCGATGCCGGACATTTGGTGTTCGAGTATGCTGAACGCATATTTGAGCAATATTCAGAAATGGAAAACGCAATTCGTGAAATGACCGGAAACTTCAATGGCTCATTGACCATTGGCGCGAGCACCACGATTGCGGAGTACATGCTTCCCGCATTACTCGGAGACTATAACGAAGAGAATCCAGAAATTCGTCTGCGGCTACGCGTGTCTAATACTGAAGGCATCGTATCAATGATTGAGAACAATGTGATTGACTTAGGTGTGGTGGAAGGACCCGTCGCAAATAAGAATCTGTTGGTCGAGGTTTGCCGCAATGATGATTTGGTTGTCGTAGTACCACCCAATCATGAACTGTTGGGCAAACTAGATGAGACTTCATCTTTGTCTTTAAAGACGGTGCTAGAGTATCCTTTTATTTGCCGTGAACCAGGGTCTGGAACACGTGAGGTGATCACTGATTACTTGCAAGAATCAGGGATGGAACGAAACTTACTCAAGTCATGCTTAGAACTTGGTAGCCCTGAGTCGATAAAAGGTGCTATCGAAGCAGGAATGGGTGTGTCGATTTTATCTAGTGTCAGTATTGCCAAAGAACTCAAACTCGGTTCACTTCTGGCGATACCGCTAAATCCACCGTTACGTCGAGAGTTTTCTTTTGTCAGACAACGTCAAAAGTTCAAGGTTAAGGCAATGGATGAATTGTTAGACTTTGCACGTAGTTATTGTCAATCAGGAAAGCCGCTAATTCGTAACTAGACGATAGGCTAAGTGACAGCACCCATACTTTCGATGTAGATTGTTAACATCACAGATGTTTCAACGATTTATCGAGAATAGTATGGGTGCCAATCTAAATAGTGATCAAAAACTCCTGCTCTCTTTTTATAACAATCTCTCAGAACTTGATCAAAAGTCTCTGCTTTCATACGCGGAGTGTCTAGCTGTTAAGGGTGAATCAAGCGCTACCTTCGCTGAAACTAACCAAATACCAGAAATTTTGGCTCGCCCGAAAGATGAGAGTGTACCTAAAGCCATAAAACGGCTATCTTTATCCTATCCAATGTTACAAGATACGGAACTACTTCACCGTTGTTCCGCACTAATGAGTGA
>CALKXC010000349.1 GCA_938004025.1 uncultured Leucothrix sp.
AGAAGCAGCTGCCAAGGCAAAAGCAAAGAAGGAGCGATTAGCCGCCGAGCAAAAACGCAAGGCTGCTGAAGCCAAGCGAGCTGCCGAGGCTAAGAAAAAGGCTGAAGCTGCTAAGCGAGCAAAGCAAGAAGCAGAAAGAAAACGTGTTGAAGCGGCTCGTCAACAGGCAGAAGCAAAAAGGCAAGCGGCAGAACTTGCTATAAAACGACAACAGCAAGCAGTTGCTCAAGAGCGTCAGCGTGCTGCTAGCCAATGGGGTGAGCAAATTAAAAGACATGTCAGGCGCAATTGGACTCCACCACCAGGTACTGCAAATCAGGTGGCAACCGTAAGAGTTGAGGTGAGTTCAAGCGGTTACATTAAAGGGTTTCAATTGAAAAATTGTAACTCTCAGGCTTTTTGTGCTTCGATTGAAGATGCGTTTTCAAGGGCCGAACCCCTGCCAGCGCCGGCTCGGTTTGACTTGGATAGAATACTTTCGATTACGATGGAAAACAGATGAAAACTAAAAAAATGATTCGTAGCTTAATAATAATTTTGATGTTGTCATTAGCTGGGTCGGCTTGGGCTGATTTGGAGTTAAGGATTTCTAAAACGAGCAATCGTGGAATTCCAATTGTTGTCGCGCCGATACCAGGTGGGGCGCACGCGATTATTGAAGCTGATTTAAACAGAAGCGGTCGCTTTCGAATTGTAAGTTCTCAGCGAGCAACTAATATTGCTGGTTTTGGAACGCCAGTCGATGCAAAGCGTTTAGGAATGTTGGGAGCAGCATTTCTAGTTAGAGGTCGACGTTCAGCAGCAGGGTTGGATATTGAGATAGTCTCTACAGCAAGTGGAAAGCGAGATGCTAGCTATCGAATTGGTAATTTACCCAATCAGCGTAGAGTAGCTCACAAAGCAGCAGATAAAATATTCGAGCAGCTGATAAAAATTAAAGGCGCGTTTGATACCCGTTTGGTATACGTGACGGTGACTGGGAGAGCGATAAATGACCGAGTCTATAGGCTCTACGTTTCAGACGCGGATGGCTATAACCCTAAAGTCATTCTAAACTCAAGAAAGCCGGTCATGTCGCCAAGTTGGTCGTATGATGGAAGCCAAATCGCTTATGTATCCTTTGAGCGAGGAACGCCAGCTATCTTTGTGCAAAACATCTTTACGGGACAGAAGCGTATGGTTTCGTCACGAAAAGGTATAAATGGTGCACCGAGTTGGTCTCCGGATGGCAGTAAATTGGCGCTTAGCTTGTCGGTTGATGGTAACCCTGAGATATATATCCTAAGTTTGGCGAATGGTGCATTTAAGCGTTTAACAAATTCAAGGGCAATTGACACTGAGCCAAATTGGACGCAAGGTGGTCGATCAATTATATTTACCTCGGACCGTGGTGGCCGCCCTCAGTTATATGAAATCGGCTCAAACGGTGGTACTGCAAAGCGAGTGACCTTTGATGGAAGTTATAACTCTGCAGCTGATATAGTTGGCGAGAAGATTGCCTTCGTGCGTCGGGTATCCGGTGCATTTCGTATAGCTGTTAAAGAGCGTGGACAGCGGGGGGCTGATATAGTCTCGGACGGACGTTTTGATGAATCTCCATCTTTAGCACCAAATGCAACAATGGTAGTCTATGCAACACAGAATAATGGTCGAGGTACTTTGTCGGTTGTTAGTGATAATGGGTATGCAAAACAAGAATTATTTTCACCTGCAGGTGAAGTACGTGAGCCTGCATGGTCACCTTATTTAAGATAAAAGGAAAATTTTAATGAAATCAATAAAATGGATTATGCCATTAGTCGTTGCCAGTGTTCTTGTTGTCAGCGGTTGTTCCCAGCAAACAGTAAAGCCGGCCGATGCTGCTAATCGTTTAACGACTGGCAATGCAGTGGGTGCAGGTGTATCTCGAAACGGAACAAGCAATCGTTTGGGTGTTTCAACTTCAGGCAACACACTGGGTCGAACTGGCGCATCATCAAGCTTTGGTAGAACGACATCAAGCTCATTTGGAAATGGTCGTGGCACAAGTGCTGGCGGAGCATCTACTTCTGGAATTGGCGGTAGTCTAATCAGTAATGGTTTTGGTAGTAACCGTACCGCTGGTGGCAGTCGTTTAGGAAGCGGTACTTTGGGCAGTGGTTCACTTGGAGGAGCTTCAGGCGATAATCGTCTTGGCAGTAATGGTTTGGATAATCGTATAGGCGGATCTGGTGGAGATTACAAGGTTACTGATCTGAATGATCCAAGTAGCGTGTTATCTCGACGAGTGATTTACTTTGCTTACGACCAGTCAACCATTGAGCCCGAGTATTTTGAAATTCTTGACGCTCATTCTGAACTTTTAGCAAGTAATCCTAATCTGACTATTAGACTTGAGGGTCATGCAGATGAGCGAGGCTCACGTGAATATAACATCGCGTTATCAGAGCGTCGTGCTCAGTCAGTTAAGCAGTTTATGGACTTAAAAGGCGTAGGTTCAGGACAGTCACAAACAGTTGCATACGGAGAGGAGCTTCCAGTTGACCCAGGTCATAACGAAGCCGCTTGGAGTAAAAACCGCCGTGTGGAGATCAAATACATAGGACGTTAATATGGTTTATTCCTTGCGCAAACTTTTCGTTTCTGCAGGTTTACTTACTGTGCTGGCTCTACCGCCAGCACAGGCTGTAACCCCAGATGAGCTATTCGAAGTACTTCAACGTATAGAGTCGCTTGAAAATGAAGTTCGATATCTACGCGGTGAAAATGAACAGCTCCGTTTTGATATGGAAGACATTAAAAACACCCAAAAGAAGACTTTCATTCGCATAGATGATCGAATGGATGACTTGTTTCGAGCGGTAAATACTCGGAAAGTGTCCAGCATTGCAATACCTCCTGCAGCGCCCGTATTACCATTACCAGCTGTTTCAGCGGTGGATGCGAAACCTGGAGTTGCCGAGGTTCCTGCTATTGAGGTGAAGCCGGCCGCCAAAGCGGTTGTTGTTCTACCTAAAAAGCCGGCAGAAGTTGCTAAAAAGCAGGTTAAGGTTGTTAAGCAGGTTCCAGTAAAAGTGAGTAATCCTGAGCAGGAAGCTTACGATGCTGCTTTTGCTAATATTAGAGTGAAGCCCTCTGTTGCGATAACAATGTTTCAAGACTTTGTTAAGCAATACCCTACTAGTGCATTAACGCCAAATGCACGCTATTGGTTAGGGGAGGCGATGTTTGCTAGCCGTAACTACTTGGGTGCTATCGAAGAGTTTGTAGAAGTA
>CALKXC010000350.1 GCA_938004025.1 uncultured Leucothrix sp.
TGATTACTGCTAGTTTATTTTCTTGTTTCATAAAGTCATTCCATGAAGATTTAAGCTTGCATGCTTCTTATCATCACAGAAAATTTAATAACGAACCAATGGTACTTCTTGAAAATGACTTTTCTAACCAGTTAAGGCATCGCGTGTTTTCGTCAAAAACTGCCTCAGGGGTGGCTCTGTTGTTAGGTCGATGGCACGTGTATATAAAGCACGGGCTCCCACAGGATCTGTTTTAGACAATAAGTGGGCACGTGTAACCAATGCGGGCTGGAAGCTTTGGCTACGTTTAGCGTCTATACGATCGAGTAGCGCTATTCCTTGCTCCGAACCAAACGCTTCTCCTACCGCAGCGGCATGAGCAACGGCAGAGCCGATCGTTGGGTAGAACTTCATTAGCGCCGAGTAGAGCTGCACGATAGCCTGCCAATCGGTCACCCCAGTATCCGCACGGTGGGCATGCACCGACTGAATTGCCGCTTCTATTTGGAAGCGCCCAATTTGTTTTAGCCTTTGAGCCTTTGAGAGTAAGTGCGTGGCGTAATTAATTAGGTCAGCGTCCCATAGTGTTGTGTCATGTTCAGTGAGTGGAACGAATTCACCCTCTTGAATTCGCGCGTCAGTGCGGGAGAAATTAAGCGCAATTAGTGCGTTTAATCCCAACACTTCGGGTTCATCAGGAAGGAGTTTGGCCAATAACGACGCTAAATAAAACGCCTCTTGCCCCATCTCATCCCCCGCCGTTAACCAGTCTAGTGAGTAAGCACCATAAACGGCTTCCATTACAGCCTCTAGACGGTCCGGCCATTCAGTCACATTGGGAATTTGAAAAGGGATATTGGCATCACGAATTTTGCGTTTTGCGCGAACCAAGCGCTGAGCCATCGCGGTGGGTGACACTAAAAAAGCTCGTGCAATATCAACCGCTTCTAACCCCAAAACCGTCTGTAACATCAGTGGTGTATGCAAGCCCCGATCTATACTCGGGTGAGCACACACAAACAACAGTTTTAATCGTTCATCAGGCATTTGTTTTGTCTCCTCTGTATCCGCCGAATCGTCCGGTGTATCGGTGTAATCGAGGCGGGATACTTTCCGTTGCTCATCTGTTAGTTTGTTGCGAGCAACGGTGAGAATCCATCCTTCTGGGTTGCTGGGTATGCCATTCTCGGGCCAGGTTTTTAGTGCCTGAGCAAAGGCATCTGACAGCGCATCTTCAGCGGACAAAATATCCCCATTACGTGACGCGAGTATCGACAGTAAACGGCCATAAGAATCCCGCGCAACTTGTTCAGCAACGCGGGCTGCTTCCATCTGGTTAACCCATTGCCGAAGCGCGAACTTCGACTTTGCCATATTGAGCAGCAGGGCACTTACCCGCCCAGCTCAGTGCGGCATCTAAGTCAGGAACATCGACAACAAAAAAGCCACCGAGCGTTTCCTTGGTCTCTGCAAAAGGACCATCCTGAATGAGCTGTTTACCCTCGGCAAAGCTGACGGTGGTAGCCGTTTGTGTTGGCTGCAACCAGTCGGTGTCAACAAACACACCGGCTTCTTGTAGTGCACCAATGTACGCTCCGTAAACTTCTTTTTCTTTTGCCCAGTCTTCTTCAGTCATCTCAGCAAAATCGGCAGGGTTTGAGTAAAGCAAAAATGTATAACGCATGATTTCTCTCCTATTAAGCTGCGGTTGCAGCGGCTAAGTGTTTAAGGCCTGAGGTAAATGTCTTACCGACCATGCCATCCATAAATAGTCCAATGACACGTGCGATAGGGTTCATTCCCATGTCAGCATCCATTGACCAAGTCACCTTGCTACCTTCTGCAACTTCTTCTACTTCAATGGTTTGCGTTGGCTTGCCCATCGCACCTAAATCAATATGGTACACCACTTTTGTATCACTGACAGCGGCAACAGTTTGCTTGCCTTTTCCTTCCTTACCTTTGAACTCAAAACCTGAACCAACGCCTGTTTCAGGTCCGAAGTGGTTAATTTCCAAATTTGGATCAGTGAATTTATAAGGGTTGAATGCTTGATAACCTTGATTAGATGAAGCAAGCGCAATGATGTCAGCAGGTGAAGCATTGATGATCTGTGAGCGTTCAACATAAACCTGTTTTGGTGCCAGGTAAGACGCTACTGTTGCTAGTGATAAAACGCCTGCGCCGATTGTAAATATCTGTGAAAGTACCATGATGTTTCTCCATAAGTTGATAGTAAATTTGTGTGGCTTTCACTAACGTAACGTTTGGGATTTTTTCTAATCGACATTTTTTGAAATTTATTTTAAAAAAATTAAATTATTTTTCAGATGATCGATTTTTCCTCTGTGTATTAGATAGGTTGTAAGGTCACAGACTATAGTCGCCAATGCCATGTTTCTGTTTGCAGCTGCTCCATTTCTAGCGGCAATCTTAGGATGGATAATGGTGGGTGCTGATTGCGGGACACATGCCCTGCATGTAACTCCCCTAGACTAAATATAAGAACCCATACAAAATAGCTTTACAAACCACTGATAGAGTTATGTTATGCCTGCTCAACAGAACATCACCACTGAAGAATACCTTCGTACAGAAAGGGAGTCAGATACAAAAAGTGAATACTTGAATGGCGATATTTTCTCAATGGCCGGAGCAAGCCGGGCACACAACCAAATCACTTCAAATCTTGTCGTTGCTTTAGCAGGGAAACTATCGGATCGCCCTTGCAGCGTCTACGTCAGTGACATGAAAGTCAGGACTAAAACACGCGAAACTAACAAATACAGCTACCCTGATGTGGTCGTAACTTGTGGCGATGAATCATTTGAGGATGAGAATAGTGATGTCTTACTTAACCCTCTAGTGATTATAGAAGTGTTATCGGAATCGACTGAAGCTTATGATCGTGGCTTGAAGTTTTTTCACTATCAACTGATACCTTCTTTGCGCGACTATTTGTTAGTCACTCAGGATTATTGCCGAGTGGAACACTATCAACGTCGTGATGACAATCAATGGGTATATTCTGAATATCATAATCTTGAGGACGAGGTACAAATTGCTACTTTAGATTGTAGCGTGAGTACTGCTGAGATTTATCGGCGAGTGGGACTATAGGCAAATTCACGACTTTCCAGCTGTGACGGGCTCGCCCATCGCGCCTAAATCAATAGGGTACTCCACTTTATTATCAATGATAATTTTCAATTAGTCGCAACAAAA
>CALKXC010000351.1 GCA_938004025.1 uncultured Leucothrix sp.
GGATCAAAAGATACCAATGATAATAAAATCACGGCGCTAAGGAAGGAGAAAAACAGGATGCTGGTTTGCTGTAGACTCACCAGTTTTTGTGCGTTGAGTTTATTATTTATTCCATTCTCTGACAAAACTTACTCCATCAAGTTTTTATTCGCCCGTGCGATATGCATTTCTTATAAGTCGTTCCAGCTAATAATTATTTTAATAAGCTTTTAGTGACTCTCGATTGCATCAGATTATAAGGCTTTAACGTACTAAAAAGAATATTTATTATACGTCTGCTTTACCTGTGGCTTCGTATTCCTTAGCATATCGTCAACTTATCAAACTATTCGGTGCTTTTTCCATGCAAGAAACCAAACATTGTCGACTTCTTATCCTAGGTTCGGGTCCAGCAGGTTATACCGCAGCTGTCTATGCTGCTCGTGCTAATTTGAGTCCTGTTTTGATAACGGGCATGGAACAAGGCGGGCAACTAACCACAACGACAGATGTTGATAATTGGCCAGGCGATAATGATGGCGTTCAAGGGCCAGAGTTGATGGATCGTATGAAAAAGCACGCGGAACGTTTTGATACTGAAATCATTATTGACCAGATCGTCAGTGTTGATTTTAGCTCGAGACCATTAAAACTACAGGGTGATACAGGCAGTTACACTGCTGATGCTTTGGTTATTTCAACCGGTGCATCTGCAATGTACCTCGGGCTAGAATCTGAGACCGCTTACAAAGGCCGAGGAATTTCCGCTTGTGCTACCTGTGACGGATTCTTCTATCGCAATCGTCGCGTGGCTGTTATCGGCGGTGGAAACACAGCGGTTGAAGAAGCTCTTTACCTTTCAAATATTGCGTCTGAAGTTATTTTGGTTCACAGACGTGATTCATTAAAAGCTGAAAAGATTTTACAAGGTCAGTTATTCGAAAAAGAGAAAAACGGTAACATCACCATTATGTGGGACCACACACTAGAAGAAGTGCTAGGCGACTCAGGCGGTGTAACGGGTATGAAAATTAAACATACCAAATCGGATGAAACACAAGATATAGACGTTCACGGTATATTCATTGCCATCGGCCATAAGCCTAATACAGCTATATTTGACGGTCAGTTAGACATGAAAGGTGGATATATTACCGTTCAAAGCGGGTTGGCAGGCAATGCAACCGCGACTAGCGTTCCTGGCGTTTTTGCATCTGGCGATGTGATGGATCACGTGTATCGTCAAGCAATCACTTCAGCTGGTACCGGTTGTATGGCCGCGTTAGATGCCGAAAAATATCTAGATGCGCTTGATGAGAAATAACGATAATTTAAAGCAAATAGATTTAAGGTTAGAGATTATATTGAATGCCTGATGAAGAGCTAACCTATCTTGAATATGGTGCCTATGACGAGCCATTCCCCCCCCCGGAAATGGCTTGGCGCGAGCCGAATGGTTTAATCGCGATTGGCGGTGATCTGTCTTCACAGCGATTGATTAACGCATACAATGCTGGAATATTCCCTTGGTTTAACGAAGGTGAGCCTATTTATTGGTGGAACCCAGACCCAAGGTCTGTATTGTTTCCGGAAACCGTTCGAATCTCAAGAAGCCTTAGAAAAAGCATTAGAAATAAAGGCTATACCATTGCTTTTGATAGAAATTTTAAAAAAACAATTGAGTCGTGTGCTGAACCAAGAGCTTACAGTGAAGGCACATGGATATCGCCGCAAATGCAGCAGGCGTATTGCAGGTTACATAAAATGGGGGTTGCCCATTCAGTTGAAGTTTATAACAAAGACGATGAGCTAGTCGGTGGCCTTTATGGAATTAGCAGTCGAGGTGTTTTTAGCGGCGAGTCAATGTTCAGCTGTGAACGGGATACTTCGAAGATTGCCTTTGTTGCACTAGCTTGGTATGCGCAATACGCGGGTTATAGCTTGATTGATTGTCAAATTGAAAATCCGCATTTGTTGAGTCTTGGTGCGGTGAATATTCCTAGGAAGGAATATTTGAAGATTTTGAAATCGGCTCCAGTGCCTGAGGCGGATTGGGTGTTTGATGAAAGCGTCGATCTTTCTAAGTGGGTACCAGAAGGGGTTGAGCGGTTTTAACGCCGCAATGGAAATAGATCATTTAATTCGCTCAGTCAGCATTGCTGAAATCGTTCGCCGAATCTAACAATCTATTCCCACCGCTACTTCATTAAGATCTACGCTTCGCCGTGTTCTGCTAGGTCTAGCCATGTTGAAACTACGGTATCAGGGTTTAGAGACACGCTGTCTATGCCTTGATCCATTAGCCATTCCGCTAAATCGGCATGATCTGAAGGGCCTTGGCCGCAAATACCGACGTACTTGCCCTGCTTCTTACAAGCTTCGATAGCCATTTTTAACATGGCTTTAACCGCGGGGTTTCTTTCGTCGAATGCATCAGCGACTAATGCTGAGTCTCGATCTAAACCAAGGGTTAGCTGTGTCATATCGTTAGAGCCGATTGAGAAGCCATCGAAGTACTCTAGGAACTGTTCTGCTAGCACGGCGTTTGAAGGTAGCTCACACATCATGATGTGACGTAAGCCGTTTTCACCACGACCCAAACCGTTAACCGCCAATAGGTCTGTCACTGACTTCGCCTCTTCTAAGGTTCTAACAAATGGGACCATGACTTCAACATTGTCAAAGCCCATGGTGTTGCGAACACGCTTTATGGCTTCGCACTCCAGTTCAAAACAGCTGCGAAATTCTGGGTCGATATAACGAGCAGCACCACGGAATCCGATCATTGGATTCTCTTCGTCAGGCTCGTAGCCTTCACCTGCAATTAGATTGGCGTACTCGTTTGATTTAAAGTCGGACATTCTTAGTATGACAGGTTTAGGATAGAACGCTGCAGCAATGCTTGAAACACCTTCAACAATCTTTGTTATGAAGAATTCTTTAGGACTTTCATAGGCATCCGTGCGTCTCTTAATAACTTGCTGTAGCTCAGGTGTCTGCTTTTCTAGCTCTAATAGTGCACGCGGGTGGATTCCAATCATGTTATTAATGATGAATTCCATACGGGCTAAACCAACGCCTTTATTGGGTATCTGACAGAAATCAAAGGCACGATCAGGGTTGCCTACATTCATCATCACTTTCAACGACAAATCAGGCATGTCTTGTAATTCGGTACGTTTGATGTCAAATGGAATCAAACCATCGTATACAAAGCCAGTATCGCCTTCAGCACAGGATACGGTGACATCAGCGCCATCATTGATCTTACGAGTTGCGTCACCACAACCAACAACCGCTGGAACACCCAGCTCTCTTGCAATGATTGCTGCGTGACAAGTACGTCCACCGCGATTCGTTACGATCGCTGAAGCGCGCTTCATAATCGGCTCCCAATCAGGGTCGGTCATATCCGTCACTAAAACGTCACCTGGTTTGATTTGGTCCATATCATCAATGCTCATGATGATCTTGGCAGTACCTGAACCAATTTTAGAACCTATCGAACGACCTTCAATCAATGAGGAAGATTTTCCTTTTAAATCATATCGTTCCATGATATTGCTAGATTGGCTCTGAACTGTTTCAGGCCGAGCTTGCACAATGTAAAGCTCACCGTCAGTACCATCAAGCGCCCATTCAATATCCATTGGGCGTTTGTAGTGCTGTTCAATAACCATTGCTTGCTTGGCTAGGGACTCAACCTGAGCGTCCGTTATGCAAAATTGACTACTTTTTTCAGCGGGAATATCAATCACTTCAACCGGATCGTCACCCTCTTTCGAATAAACCATTTGAATCAGTTTACTGCCAAGTGTGCGGCGAAGTACCGCTGGCTTGCCAGCTGTTAAAGTATCTTTATGAACGTAAAACTCATCGGGGTTAACCGCACCCTGCACGACCATTTCACCCAAGCCATAGCTACCGGTAATGAATACAACTTTGTCAAAACCAGACTCAGTGTCTAAGGTAAACATGACGCCACTGGCTGCAATATCAGAGCGAACCATTTTTTGGATGCCGGCCGATAATGCAACTAGGCTGTGATCAAACCCTTGGTGCACACGATATGAAATCGCTCTGTCATTAAATAGCGAAGCAAATACCTTGCGAATCGCCATTTTTATATCAGCCAAACCGTGGACATTAAGATAGGTCTCTTGCTGACCAGCAAAAGAGGCATCTGGCAAATCTTCAGCCGTTGCCGATGAGCGCACCGCCCAAGTCACTTCAGTGCCATATTCTTCTTCTAACTTGGCATAGGCATCATCGATGCCTTTTTCAAATTCAGGCTGAAGCGGGATACTCATAATCCAGTCGCGAATCTGCGCGCCTGCTTTGCCTAATTCAAGGATATTATCGACATCAAGATTATCCAGTACTTCATTGATTCGATTACCTAAACCTTCATGCTCAAGGAATTCTCTATAGGCTTCTGAAGTGGTCGCAAAGCCACCCGGTACCTTGACCCCTAGGTTAGTTAAATTACCAATCATTTCACCTAAGGAGGCATTTTTTCCACCAACTTGGTCTATATCATTAATACCTAGTTGGTTAAGCCAAATAATATACTGCTTCATGATGTACCTTTCGTTAGAAATTGGACGTGCATAAAAATTAGTGAGTCGTGTTTTGTATAAAAAGGGTTAAGCAATTTGTTTAGACGTTCGATATATCCTGACAATCTGTGTTGCCAGTTCCTC
>CALKXC010000352.1 GCA_938004025.1 uncultured Leucothrix sp.
GATGAGTATGGATGTTTCTTCGGATAAGTATCAGCAACGACGTCTAACTTTGCCTTGCAGTCGACACTGTACAAAGAGCCGGAACGCGGGCTACGCCCACAACCCGTCACTTTGTAAAGTGCAACTGAAGGCTGATGTTAGATGTCACTCGAAGTGTCGTTGTGGAATTTTTTAATGCACTAACGAAAGCAAGTGGTATGGTGGTGCAGATCCGTAATAAAAGCTCTAATCTTCAAATGAATTCCTCGGCCCTGCACTATGAATTTTCTGATATTTACGAATATATTGATATTGTAGAAAAACACATCGGCGACTCAACCACATTTTTCGAACTAAGTTTTGAGGAAGACAGCAAGCTTGTTATGGCACTTCAAAAGCCAAACAGACTAAGTGTTCTACACCACTATATCTATCGTACAATTTACGTTTATTACTCTAGATACTATCGAAAGGAATCTGATTGTATCGAAGTAGAAGAAGCAAATAGAATCATTGATAATATGAATAGGCATGGAATTGAAACCACACCCTATCCAGCAATCGAAAACGTTACTCAAGATCATGATATGTTTTCTTTGTGGTTTCAAAAGAACCGAAAAATGTTTGAATATCATTGGGAACTCATAACCGATGAAATATTTCATCTCGTATTTGCTAATAGACGATTTCTTCAGCGCTTCAATATTTCGTTATCTGAATACTTGAAGGAAAACAGCAAATTACTACCACCTGAAATCACAACTAAATCTGGAAAAATCAAAAGGTTTTCTAGATTGCCCGAGTGGTTAAAGAAAGCTGTTTTTTTCAGAGATGGAGGCTGTTGCGTATTCTGTGGAACCGACCTCTCAGGCCTACTAAAAATCAACTCAAAATTAAACTTTGACCATATTGTTCCACTAGCAAAATTTGGAACAAATGACCCTTCCAATTTTCAATTACTATGTCGTGAATGCAACTCAGACAAGCTTGACCGAAATAGAGATGTGGGGCAGCTGTACACACCATGGTGGAAGTATGTTGAAACATAATATAAGTGCCACCTAACTCAGCCATGCAGCAATCATTTGACCCAGCCACAGCTTGTCGCTACGCCACAAGCTGCGTCAGCCTCAAATGTTCCTGATGGCAAATGTTAGCCGTACCAATCTAATACTTTGTTGTAGAACAAAAAAGGGTTGATGCTTCCGGTCTAATCAGCAAGCAAACCTCAATTTTTTAATGCGTATTGTTCGGTCTGGCTTCAGCTGTATTTAAGATACTTCACGCGAACATCCAAATTCGATGGGCTCAGGAATTAACTCCACAATGCCACGGATAACTTTCGTACACCCGTGTAATGTTATACGTTGACCCAATGTATGCGAGAAAAACAGATGTGATTACCTTAATAATATCTTCTTTTCGTCCACGATTGGTACTGCATAACGAATGATGGATTGACTACCGAAGTGGGAGCACCCTATATTTTAGTTCTAGAATATCTTCAATTGAAGCATACATTCTCGCCCATTTTTTATTTGGATTTATGTTTACAACGGAGACTCTAATCAGGTAGTTTTGCCCAATATCGCTTTCATTAATATCGACTATAAAGTGATTTTCAAAATCATTAGGAGCGACGCCACCAACCCCAAACATAGTTTTATACTCTCCTTCAAATGCACTATCGACATCGACTGCAATTGAAACACTATCTCCGGGATAGAGCGTATATTCAAGTTGATTTCCATAATTAATGAATTTCCCCCCGTTGGTATAAGAAGAAAATTCGTTCCTGTATTTTTTGATACCTAAGTGGTCATTACAACTCAAAATAAGAGGGATGTTATAATCTTGCTCCATGCCATTGTCTCGATAGTATTTCTTAATTGATGATATCAAATCACCAGTTATGCATATGACCTGTTCAGACTGTCTTATGCTGATTGGGTTAGCGTGTGAGAGGTTGTTTCTAGGACCAATGAGTCGCTCGCAGAAATTTTTCAATAAAAGCGGACTATGCAAATTCCCTGCATCGTCAAATGCTGATTTCAAAGCATCTTTGAAATACAATTCATACAGAACAGGGTTGCTGACGATTTTGATCGAGTCATCAAGAAGTGTGGCGTCAATCATTCGGCCATATTTCTCTTGATTTCTATTATAAGTGGCTTCGATATTCTCCCTTATGGACTTTTTAACTAGGTAATTGCCGTTTTCATCAGTTGCATTTAAATAATCAGAACCATGGTGATTCGAAAGAATGTCCTGTATCAACCGACGGAACCAAGTTTCAAGAGACTCAATTTTTCTCCTACATATTTGTGCCACTTCCTCACTGGCTGACATTTGTCCTTTTCCTATTCCAAAGACTACAAAGGGGATATCAAAATACGTGACTCTGTATCATAGAGCTCTATACGACAAGACTACAAGATCAACACCGGAACAGCGATAATTTCATAATATTTTTTTCATCACGATTTTTAATTTAGTACTGCATTCAACAATCAATAGCGCAAGCCAACTTAAGCGGCAGCAGTGGCACTAATGATATATTCGACTTCTAGCGATACAGTAGTTACTGCCCCCAGCCCTGTGTGTCAACCTGAGCTCGGACAATGCCAGTCTGAGTTAATATAGATTTCAGGGCTATGAGCATAGGAATAGCAACGATGCCTAAATCAGGTAACAATGAACTGCCAGAGTCAAAGGTCGTACCCGATCCTAAACTA
>CALKXC010000353.1 GCA_938004025.1 uncultured Leucothrix sp.
AACCTCCAGCCACCACTAATATAAGAAAAATCTAATGTTCAACTATTATGCAATGAAATAATAAAATTCCCAAATCCCCAGCCAATAATCGAGATTAATAGCATATTCAGCTAAGGTTCTGGTTCACGACACTAAAGTTTAAAGTAATTAAAAAGCAGTCGACCCAAACTGCCCATAAAACTGATCTACAATTTAGATAATAATAAAAATAAACGAAGTGTTAGTTCATTTTCAATTACCGAAAATAATAAGAAGTTATAAAATGACAATCTGCCAATCTCTTCGCAAGTTATTACTCACTTCGCTCATGGCTGTCGCCATCAGCACGGTATCCAGTCCAAGCTTACATGCAGCTGGAGGTACCTTCTCGCCTCCAAGTGATGCACCGGCTACAGGAACCATTATTAATCGATATTCTGCAGTTAAAGAAATTTTCAATAATATACTTACCCTTGATTCAACAGGCGATTCAGATAACTTCTGGAAATCTGGGGATTCTGCATTAATGATTCAAATGAAAGGTGTAGAAGTAGATCGGTCTGATACAGCTAACCACGGAGACATTACAAGCTATCATTCTGCAGGACGTTTTGAATTTGTTGAAATTGCAACGGTTAATGATGAATCAGTAACATTAGCAGAAGTTCCCAGTGTAAATTTCCAAGCTGCTGGTGTTGTCCAACTTATTAGTATCGAAAAATTCACTAACAAAGTCATCAATGGCACTATTTCTGCACGTCCTTGGGATGGAAAAAAAGGTGGTGTTGTTGCAATCGACGATTCAGATACGCTGACCTTAAATGGAGTTATTGACGTGTCTGGCCTAGGGTTTGTTGGTGGGCAATTAGCAAAGGAAATTCCTTTCTCGTTCTGCTTAACGGATCAAAACAACTATACCGGGCCTTTCCAAAACGGAACGGGTAATAAAGGCGAAGGTATTGTTGTTGATGTTGATAATCATCGCGCCCGTCGAGGTCACAACTCGAATGGCGGCGGTGGCGGAAATATTACAGACGGCGGCGGCGGCGGCGGCGGTAACTTTGGCGCTGGCGGTATTGGTGGTCGTGAGTTGGACATCTGCGATGGCTTCAGTCATCACGGTGGGCTTGGCGGCCAAGCCTTAGACTACTCTCCTATGAATCGCTTGTTTATGGGCGGCGGTGGCGGCTCTGGCTCAGAAGTTTCACAGCCGGCAGAAGGTGGCCCTCGAACCGGCGGCGGGATTATTATTATTCGAGCGAAAAGAATCATCAGTAATGGTGGCGCATTGCTCGCTAAAGGCCTTTCTTCTAATAATGATGATGGAAACGGTGCTGATGGCGGTGGCGCTGGTGGATCAATCGGCCTCGTTGTTTCAAATGGCATAGTAGGTTTTCCTGAAATAGAAGTCGCAGGTGGCCACGGTGGTGATGAATATAATCCTGAATTTGCTCATGGTACTGGCGGCGGCGGCGGCGGCGGTACCGTCATATTAAACGGGCCAAATTGTTCATCGGTTCATTGGACTGCCGAAGGTGGTTCTTCAGGTATCAGTAAATTGGGTGCGGAAGTGGGTGACCCAACCTGGGGAGCAAAAAATGGTCAGACGGGCGGTTGTTTAACAAACTTCACAAACCTTCCGCCACCAAAGCCTAGCGCCCCTCCAAGCCCTTCTATCGACATTATGGCTTGCTCGGCCATTGAGCCATTAGGCCAATCGCCAGATGGCCTAGAAGATTTAAGTTTTCCTAAAGGTTATTGGGTAACAAGCTATTACAAAGGGGCAGATGGTGTTGAAGGGTCTAGCTACGCTTCCGGTGGTCTAAATGATAGTGGCACTCCTGGTCAAAAAACATTCATGGGTGAAGCCTATTGGGGCGCCGATGGAGTCCCAAAAGTAAGCATTCAATCAATCGGTTCAGTTTCGGATGGCCGTTGGTCTACTTTGGAAACTCCGACCTCACCGAACCTACCTCACCCAAGTTACAACGGTTCAACTTGGGCTTCTTCAGGTAACCCTTTCTATCAGATTGACCTACGCCAAAAGATGACTTTCCGCGGTGAGTTGAAATTTGGCTATGGCGATTCTGATGTTGTCGATGACACGATCGAAGTCTTCGTCAACGGTGTTAGGGTTTATGCTTGGTTCCCAGGCGGTGGTGCTCCTAATGCGAGACCCGGTGCCGGAGAAGGTCATACCATCATGCTAGAGGCTGATGATGAAGTTATGATTCGGTTTATTAACTGGGGGAATATGGGTGGATTTAACCTTGAAATAGAAACCCCGATGCCAGACTGCTCTGACACACCAACGGATGGCACAATCAATCCGTCAGGGAACGTCAATAACTACGGCGTTGCAAGCCACTCAATCGATACTAAAATCCGTTTGGGAGACACTGTTGATAGTGAATATACATCTATCTCCAGCGCCAACGCCGATACTGATTTAAGCGATGACGGTGTTGTTTTCACACCGATCGTTGCAGGCTCTACTACAACCATTACAGCCAATGTATTTGGTGAAAACGGTTTTTTACATGCTTGGATTGATTGGAATGGAGATGGTGACTTTGACGATGCTAATGAACAAATAGCAAAGGATATTCAAGATGGTAGCGTTAATGACACGGCTACCGAGATAGGCGTTATTTCGTTTGACGCATCAGTCCCATTCACTATCACTGAGTCTCCTACCTTTATTCGTATACGTTGGTCAACCTCACCAGGCCTTCCTCCAGAAGGGCCCGCAAAAGATGGTGAAACAGAGGATTACCAAGTATCTACCTCGGGTACACCACTATCTTGCGACATGAATGATTTAGGTCATGGCCTGTACTCAACGAGTGGAGTCTCAACTAATTCACATGCATTGAGCTCTGAAACGCTTATTTTTCAAGCGGCATTTGACAATGAAAGTTGGCAGGGCGAAATTAACGCATTCAAACTCAAAACCAGAGACGCAGACGGCAACGTCAAAGCAAAGGTATGGTCCGCAAGCAACACC
>CALKXC010000354.1 GCA_938004025.1 uncultured Leucothrix sp.
TCATTAAACATTTCGACATCGAGCACAAAGCCGCGGCGCAGTAACTGAGCCGCTGTCTCATCAAGATCATTTCTTAGTAGTTTTATATCTAACATGATTATCTTTTAGTAAACCGTAATTTCATTTAATAAGGAGTAAAAATTGAGCGCGCGACTATCATACCAATCCACACACCCAACAGACTGAGGCAAACGTTTAATGCGATATTCAATAACCCTTTAGCCATTGCCCCTGCTTCGAGCAACACTAAAGTATCCATCGCAAACGTTGAGAAAGTAGTAAACGCCCCTAAAAAACCAACGAGCACGGCAAGTTTCACCATCGGGTCGCCATTCGTTTTTGTCAGGAAATACACACTCAGAAAGCCGATTAATAAAGAGCCAACACCATTCACAATAAGGGTTCCGTAAGGAAAACCTTTACCCAACCACAAGGCGCTCAATTGCGACACACCGTATCGGGACAAGGCACCTAAAGCGCCCCCTATCATGATTGCTATAACATGACCCACTAAAACCAACCCACCATTACCTCGATGGGACAGTTTATAGTATCGACTCAAGATGTGAAATTATTAATCCTTTATTGTCCTATAAATCTATAATTTCTAATGACTAATGTCATTCGTCTTAAACGTTGTATGATAATATTCGAATCTACACTTACAACTGGAAATTTTATGCACAATAACGAAGCTTTCCGTAGAATTCGTTACGCACTTGAACTTGATGATCCAACCACTGTAGAAATATTTGCAGCAGGAAATTATGAATGCCAACAAAGTGACATCGATAAATTTTCCAAAAAAGAGTCTGACAATGCTGAAGGTGAGGTACTTGCTGATACCCCTTTCTTTCACTTTCTGAATGGCTTAATCGTACATCGCCGCGGAGGCACACCTCCTGAAGTCAAAGACGATGACGTCATGAACAACAATAAAGTGTTGAAGAAGCTGCGCATTGCACTTGAGCTTTATGAAGATGAAATGATGGCGATTTTTGATCAGGCTGGAATAAAACTCTCAGGACATAAACTCAGTGCTTTATTCAGAACGGAAGGTCATAAACATTATCGCGAATGTACTGACAACACGCTAAGGCAGTTCTTGAGGGGCTTAGCCACTCATTACCACCGTCAAAAGCAGCCAGAACAGTAACATTGCAAACATTACTTCCAGAGCCGCTTACCTAGCTGCTCTGGTGAATCTTCTGCCGTTTATTCGCAGTACCCTTCCCCACTTTCTTGTCGGCAGCTATCACAGGCGTTGAAAAATCTAACGCTCCTTTAAATCCCGCTCGTGCAAAATCCTTTTGCAACATCTCATTCACCTCAGGCTCGGCCAGCGTTAGCTCATTAACCATTATGGGCTGTAGTAGACCAAATAATCGCTTCAGCGCGATTTTCCAAGTACTGCCTGATGTTTTATAAAGCGTGTCTGACAGCATCAAGAATCGGTGAAAAGGCGACTCACCCAAAATATGTGGCAGCGTATTGGTAAAACGCCCTGAGTTTGCAATCACATCCCAGTAACGTGCAAAACGATTGACACGCTGCATCGTCACAAAATCAATATCTCGAGTGCTTAAAATATTGTAAGGAGGGTTTGGGTTATAACGCAGCTGGTACTCATCGATATGTCGATTAAGCGGGGCGCCACGAAGTCGCTTCAAAATACCTAGTTGGATTTCTTGAGGTTTTAAAGCGGCTAACTTGTCAAAACTTTCAGCAAAATTCTCAAGGCTGTCACCCGGCAAACCAAAAATCAGATCGGTATGTAAATGTGCGCCGGTGTTTTCACGCAGCCACTTTAAGTTTTCCACGGTCTTTTCATTGTTCTGACGACGGCTAATTAGACTTTGAATCTCAGGATCAAACGTTTGCACCCCTATTTCAAACTGCAAACGATTTGGTGGAAAGCGTTGTAACATTACTTTCAAGCGGTCAGGCAGATTGTCCGGAATGACTTCAAAGTGAAGGTATAAGTCATCATCCATGCGTTCTAAAAAGAACGCTAGAATCGCAACGCTAGTCGAGACTTTAAGGTTAAAAGTGCGATCTATGAATTTGAAATTACGCGCGCCACGTTGATACAACTCATCCATCTCAGACAAGAAACCGTCGAGTTGAAACGGCGTTGCAGTTTTATCTAACGCTGACAGACAAAACTCACACTTAAACGGGCAGCCTCTTGAAGCTTCTACATACGTAATGCGGTTGCTAATGTCTTCTTCTGAGTAAAACTCATAAGGCAACGCAAGCTGCTCTAGAGGCACTTGCACACCACTAATAACCTTATTGAGCGGCTTCTGCCCTGAAAGCAATTGCTCACAAAGCTGACGAAAGCTTAGCTCACCTGGCCCAGTAATTAGGTAATCGACTTGGGATGCAACCTCTGGCAAATCGGGTGGGTGGCTCACTTCCGGGCCACCTAAAACAATCACCACCTCAGGCGCAATTTGCTTAAGCATGCCCACCAAATGGGTTACTTCAGTGATATTCCAAATATACACACTGATGCCAATGATCTCTGGTTGATCACTTAGCAACGCCTCAGCAATATTGATGGGCGTTTCGTGAATTGTAAATTCACGCAGCGTGGTTTCAGACTGCAGCTCACCCAAGTTCGCAAGGAGGTAACGAAGCCCAAAAGCGGTATGCAAAAATCGGGCGTTCAGTGTGGTTAGGGTAATTCTGCTCATGGCGCGGACTATACCATGAAATAATCGTAATTTAGGGCTTAAGCAGCTGCTTCGCAATAATGGCTAGGTTATCGATATGCGCGATAGCATCGATAATTTGTTCGGTGTTATCCACGTCTTTTTCAAGCTTCTTCCTGATCGCTTTAAGCTTGGTGTTTAGCTTGCCAATGTCTTCAAGAATAGTTGATGACTGCTCTGCCCATTCATCAATTAACTCGCCCATTGCATCATCGATTCTGCGCGATAACTTCTTTGCCGCTTTAGCAAATTTATCCGCTTCAATCTGCTTATGAAGCAGCGTCAATTTAACCTCGATTGCATTGGCCCGCTTCAGCGACTCACAGAGGTCATCCAAAATATCTATTTTTAAATCGTCTTCAACCATGTTCACTAAACCTCTGCTAATCGCCTATTGGCTAGGAGTGTTCACAGGAACCACTGGGGCATTTCCTGGGGCAATTTTTTTGTCATAATCTTGCTTCAACTTTGAAGTTGCTTCCAGCATTCTCATTATTTTGGGAGCACTGCCATTCCCCGCTAAAATCACATCAGCTACTTCGGCATGTATTAGCGGCAAACGCCCATAATTAGTATGGATTAGCTTCAACGTCTGCAAATCAGCAAAATGCTTTTTATTGCGAGCGATTAACGCATCAACATCAGCAGTCTTGTTGGTCGCTTTGGCCATTTTCAATTTCAAGGCTTTAGTTTCATGGATATATTCCACATTAACTGCTCTGGCGATTATTAACACTGCTTTTTGTAAGCGATTAGCAAAGGCGTCAATCGTTGGCTGATTACTGCGAATTGCGTTAACCAAGCCGCTCGCCTGCTTAGACTGTAAATAGTTTTTCGTAAGCGACATGGCTGTTAACGAAAACAACCCCGTATCGGCTTTTTTAGCATCCGACTTAACAGACGACCCCACCCCCAATACATTGTCATTCAACGTATTCGCTAAGGTCTCAAACCGCTCATTAGAAATGGTTTCGGGATCGGCTAACTTTGCCAACAAATCAACATAATCAACTAGCGCGCCATTTAACTGGCCTACTTCCGCTTTGAGCTTTTCAAGTTTGAGGAAGTAAGGGACTTTGGTGACTTTAAGCGTTTTAAAATCTGTTTCAATATCTAACTTATCTAAAGAGTAGGTATCGCCATCGTCTAACTCTTCAAGTAAATTAGCTTTAAAACGAGCCTCTGACGCAACCGTAATATCGCTAAACGAAGCATCCGTATTTTTTTGTAAAGTAGCAATTGAATCTGAGAGCTCTGTCATAGACTCATTAGGAACAGTGGGCACTCCCGTGCACCCCACAAGCAAGCTGAAGGAAACGATCAACCCTGAAATTAACCTTGTTTTTACAGTTAAAGCCCCTAATTCTATTAACATAGACATCCCCATTATTCAGCTTCTTGACAGTTAAACCTGAAGTTATTAAGTTTGTTTTTTATACAATTTATTTAATAATGCTATAAGTATCACGAATCGCTGTGAATGAGCAAATTTTGTTAAGCGCCATCCTAAGCAAGGTGACATACGTTAAAATAGTCATTAGCGACAATCCATCAACTCAGTCGGAATAGCACTATGAGTAACTCAACCTCAGAAATTTCCCCAATCTCCATCGATGCACTTCAAAGCCAAGTCAGAATGGTCGGTGACCTACTCGGCGAAGTGCTTTGCGAGCTGTCAGGAAAAACCGTTTACTATGCGGTTGAACACCTCCGTACCGGATACATCCAACTCAGCCAGCAGGATGACCAAGCGAAACGCGCTGAGTTAATGGAGTACATCGAGTCGCTCGACCTTGAGATTTTAGAACAGGTGATTCGCTCATTTAACATCTTCTACATGCTGTCCAATATGGTGGAAGAAGATTATCTACACCGTCGCCGTCGTACAATATTTAGAACCGGTGCCAAGAACCCGTGGAAAGGGTCGTTTTTAGGCGCGGTCAATGACTTAAAAGCACAGGGTCTTAGTAAAGACAACGTGCAGACTATTGTTGACCAGATGCGTTACATCCCCGTTTTTACCGCGCACCCAACCGAAGCTCGACGCCGTACCATCATGGTATTACAGCGCAGCATCTTCCTGATTTTGGATCAGCTGCATAATGACTCCCTAATTGATGAAGAACGCCAATCCTTGATGCGCCACTTAAAAGCGCAGATCCAACTGCTCTGGCGTACTAATGATGTACGTGTCGACAAGCCAACCGTTCAGGACGAAATTCGCTACGGGCTTTTTTATTTTGAAACCAGTATTTTCCAAGCGATCCCGCAGATGTACCGCTACTTCGAACGCGCCGTTGATAAGGTCTACGGAACTGATGAGATTAAAGTTCCATCCGTAATGCGTTTTGGCTCATGGATAGGGGGTGATCGTGACGGTAACCCCTTTGTCACCGCCAAACTCACCAGCCATGCGATAAGAATGCATATGCAATGCGTGCTGGGTGAATACACCAAACGCACCCGTGCGCTACGCAACATCCTCACACATGACCGCGCTTTTATAGAGCCTAGCCCTGCTTTCGAGGCTTCCTTAGAAAGTGACGAGGCAACGCTATTAACGGCTGTGTTTAAAGACAAGCCAATGCAGCTTCGCAATGAACCGTACCGTCGTAAACTGCAAATTATGGCGTATCGTTTGAAGCAAAACCTACATCAGGTCAATGCCAGACTCGACGGCGTTGAGCTTCCGCCTAGTGAAAAAGCACTTACAGATCTGGCCGCTTACACGGGTGTCGATGACTACCTCAATGACCTAACACTGATACGTGAATCCCTTCACGGTCACAATGACCAGGCAACCGCAGGTCGTGAGTTAAAAGACTTAATTAGGCTCGTAGAATCTTGCGGTTTTAGTTTGTTTGATATGGATATTCGTCAGGAGTCAACCGAGCACACGCTTGCGGTGACGGAGATATTGCAGCAGTTCAGGCCAGACATTGCCTACGCTGAGATGGATGATGATCAGCGCATAGCGTTGCTCAGTGAGCTGATTGAAGAAACCTCGCAGCCACTGCCAAACCCAGCATCCTTAAGTGAACAAACCATCGAAGTACTCGATGTATTTGATGTCATCGTTAACATGCGCAAAGAAACCGGCGACAGTATTTTTGGCACTTACGTCATTTCGATGACCCACAGCGCCAGCCATATTATGGAAGTCATGTTTCTGGCGCGCCTCGCGGGGCTTGCCGGGAAAACTAAAGACGGCGACTACTTTGCTGATATCCAGATTTCACCTTTGTTTGAAACCATTGAAGACTTGCAACACATCGCCATAGTGCTTAATAAGTTACTCGCCAACCCCACATATGTTGGCCTGCTCAAAGCTTCAGGCAACCTACAAGAAGTAATGCTCGGTTATTCAGACTCCTGCAAAGATGGCGGCATCCTCGCCTCACAATGGAATTTGTATAACGCTCAAGAGCAAGTGATTGAGCTGACGGAAAAGTACGGCGTCAATTGCCGATTATTCCATGGCCGTGGTGGGACAGTCGGGCGCGGTGGTGGCCCAACACATGAAGCTATTTTGTCTCAGCCGCCTGACACCGTGAAAGGTCAGATCAAATTCACCGAGCAAGGTGAAGTAATCTCTAACAAATACAGCAATGTCGAAACCGCCGTTTACGAGCTAGGTGTTGGTATTACAGGATTGTTAAAAAGCAGCACAGGTCTGATCAGCAAACATGGTCCGTACCAAGATCATTTTATGCAAACGATGGCGCAACTGGCCAAGACCGGTGAAGCCAGTTATCGAGTGCTAACGGATGACACGGCAGGCTTTCAAGATTACTTCTATGAAAACACGCCGGTGCAAGAAATTGGTGAGTTAAACATTGGATCGCGCCCGTCACATCGTAAAACAGCGGTTCGTTCAAAATCTTCCATTCGCGCGAT
>CALKXC010000355.1 GCA_938004025.1 uncultured Leucothrix sp.
TAATTGTATCAGCGTCGACACCTAACGAGGCGCATGCAGCAATCACTGGACCCTGCCACTGTTTGTTTCTACGCCACAAACAGCGTCAGCCTCCAGTGTTCCTGATGCGCGATGTTAGTCGTCTATCGAACCTATTCTCAAGAATCGATATAGCCTGCTAAGTAAATTAAAAACTCAGCATTGATCAGGCTACTTTTCCCAAAACCTCCACCAATACATCAGGTCTTTTCATTGCAATCTCTATAAGGGATCTTGCGGCTCCTGATGGTTCTCTACGACCTTGCTCCCAGTCTTGCAGAGTTCTTTTAGATACACCCAGTAACGCGGCGAACTCTGCCTGTGACAGCCCTACCTTCTGGCGTGCTATAGCTAGTTCTGTTGCTTCTACATTATGCTCACGAGAGCGCTTGTCTGCCATCATCTCTTTGACTGAGTCCAATAGCTCTGACCCTATGTCGCGCTTGGCATCTCGCGCCTCTAGCTCTTTGTCTGTTTTCTTCATTTTTCAATCTCCTCACGTATGCTCTTCAATACATGATTAGGAATATTTTCTTTCGCGCTCTTGGCATAGATAAGTAGGAGCCAAATTTCACCGCGCTCTGTTCGATTGTAGTAAATCACGCGTACTCCACCGCGCTTGCCAGAACCAGGCCGAGTCCAACGAATCTTACGTACACCGCCAGTTCCGGGCACCACAGCTCCAGCCAATGGATTTGCTGCTAACGCTGAGACAAATTCCAGCCTCTCACCCTCTTCCCAGTAATCCGCTGAGAGCTTTGTAAATATCGGGGTTTCGACAACAGTTAGCATTGCTGCATTATACGGCATAGCCGTACAGTGTCAAGATGACCTAATCAGCACAATCAGCCATTTTCGTGTGCTACGTTACACATAGCACCTTCAGAATCAGTGAGTTTATCGTGGCATTTAACGATCTAGAATTAGCATCCATAAAACGCTCAACCGCTGCTTATACGAAAAAACACGGACCACCTGCCCATGTACAGAAACAGCTAAGCTGGGATTGGGTAATTGATAAACAAAGTGTATTACTTTATGAAGTCAGACCGCACTGGCAAGATGCTAACAAACTACTCAGAAATGAATGCGTCAAAGTGACCTTTGTACGTACAAGGAACATCTGGCGAGTCTATTGGATGCGCGCAGATTTAAAATGGCACAGTTATGAGCCAAACTCAATTGTCAGCTCATTTAACGATTTCTTGAATGTTCTACAAGCTGATGAGTATGGATGTTTCTTCGGATAAGTATCAGCAACGACGTCTAACTTTGCCTTGCAGTCGACACTGTACAAAGAGTCGGAACGCGGGCTACGCCCACAACCCGGCTCTTTGTAAAGTGCAACTGAAGGCGGATGTTAGCCGTACCAATCAATTACTTTGTTGTAGAGAAAATTCAAGAATTAAAGTTAGCTTTCGGCCAATGGCCCAGATAGGTACGTGTAGAATTACATTGAGCTAGCAACTTAAAGTTAACAGAATATTCCATCTTTATAGGCTTCCCTTCATAATACATCCCGTCGACATCTAACACGTATTAGGTACTCGTTACAATTTCACTTTTATTGGTCTATTGAATGTATATACTTCATATCGCAAATAAAAATTATTCCTCTTGGTCACTTCGACCTTGGGTGTTAATGAAAGAACTATCTATTCCATTTAGTGAAAAAATAACTTCATTTAGAAAGGGCTCGAACTGGAATGAATTTAGGGTATTTTCACCAACAGGCTTAGTTCCTTGTCTTGTGGATGGTGACCAAATAATTTGGGATTCTCTAGGAATTACAGAATACTTAGCAGAGAAATATAATCAAGTATGGCCAAAGGAAATTCGTGCTCGAGCATGGGCGCGCTGCGCTTCTGCAGAAATGCATTCAGGGTTTTCCAATCTACGCGAACAGTGCTCGATGAATTGCAGCGTTATAGTAGAGTTAAATGGCATTTCTGATGCTCTTCAAAAGGATATCTCACGGTTAGATGAGCTCTGGAGTCAAGGTATTAATACGTTTAACGGCCCGTATTTGGCTGGCAGTAGATTTACGGCTGTAGATGCATTTTATGCTCCAGTCGCTATTCGAGTCAGAAACTACGGCATTCAAATGAGTAAGGTCTCATTGGATTACGTTAATCTTATTCTTTCAATTGATTCCGTACGTGCTTGGGAAATAAGTGCGCAAAATGAGTCATGGCGAGAGCCGGAGCACGAAGAGGATTGCTCCAAATTTGGCGTAATAATTCAAGATTTTCGCAGAGCTTAACAAATAGTTATAGCTGACCTTACTGCGTTGCTCGCATGTGCTTTCTAGCCACACTGGCAGATTATCAATCAAATCTTTTCCTATTTTTGAGTTGATCAGTTGAACTCAAAACGGTAAATGTTAGTCGTGCCAATCAAATATATTCTAGAACTTCTTCGCACTAAATCCCTACAGTCTAGAATTATCAGTCGGCTCCGGCAAAGATTGACGGCTAACTCAGCCGTGAACTCGACAGTTGCGCCGCGGCCTGAACCAAATGAGTGCCTCAGAACCAGGCCGCGCCGCAAATGCAAGTTACGGCAAATGTTAGTCAGCACGCGCATATATTTCTTTAGGCCTTTCACTACACTGCTCGCTTAACTGAGGCACGTACCGTTTCTAATTTGTTGCGTTACCAGCGTAAGCGTTCATTCCAGACCGTTCTAGATATTCAACTCCAAGTCTGATCCCATCGGATCATCAGCAAAGTGCTCTTTCCACAAACGCGGTGTGAGTTGCTCTATATTCTTGTTCGAATGTATCTGGATTCTTTGAAGTA
>CALKXC010000356.1 GCA_938004025.1 uncultured Leucothrix sp.
GCAGCTTTAGCCTCTACTGCAAATCTGTCATAGCCCATTGCTTCTAGTGGGTTTAGATAGCCCATTAATATAATCGGCGTCTCATTGTCTTGCTGGCGAAACTCTTTAACCATGCCAAAAACGTCTTCCAAGCTAACATTGTGCTGGAGTGCACGTTCGCAAGCGAGTTGAATCGTTGGGCCGTCTGCCATGGGGTCAGAGAAAGGTACGCCTAGCTCGATAGCGTCAGCACCCGCTTTAACCATTGCGTGCATTAAAGGCACCGTTAGGCCAGGATGAGAATCACCCGCAGTGACATAAGGAATGAGTGCAGCTTTTCCTTCGGCTTTTACTTGGCTAAGTTTTGTTTCGATACGGCTCATAGCGTAATTCCTTCTAAATCAGCTACAGTATTAAGATCTTTGTCGCCACGACCAGACAGACAAACAATGATGGTTTGATCAGGGCTCATTTCAGGAGCTTTCTTCATGGCATAGGCTAGGGCGTGGCTAGACTCTAATGCAGGGATGATTCCTTCAATTCTGGTTAGCGCATGGAACCCTGCCATTGCCTCATCATCTGTCACACCAACATAGTTTGCTCGGCCAATATCTTTTAACCAGCAATGCTCTGGCCCAACACCTGGGTAGTCAAGTCCCGCTGAAATTGAGTGTGTCTCGGTGATCTGGCCGTTATTGTCAGCCATTAGATACATGCGGTTTCCGTGCAATACGCCAGGTTTTCCTTGGCATAGTGGTGCTGCGTGTTCCAATGTGTTTAAACCGTGGCCTGCTGCTTCAACCCCATAAATATCCACTGAAGTGTCGCCTAAGAAATCATGGAAAAGCCCAATCGCATTTGAACCACCGCCAACACAAGCCATAATGGCGTCTGGTAAACGGCCTGTTTGTTCCATGCACTGCTTTTTAGCTTCACGACCAATGATTGCTTGAAAGTCACGTACCATCTTAGGGTAAGGGTCAGGGCCAGCAACCGTACCAATACAGTAGAACGTATTGTCAACATTGGTTACCCAGTCTCGCATTGCCTCATTCAGCGCATCTTTGAGTGTTTTAGAGCCTGATTCAACGGGGCGAACTTCTGCACCCAATAATTTCATTCTGAATACATTAGGTGCTTGGCGAACGATATCAACGGCGCCCATATAAACGACACACTCTAACCCTAAGCGTGCGCAGATTGTTGCCGTTGCAACACCGTGTTGTCCTGCACCTGTCTCCGCAATGATACGGGTCTTACCCATTTTCTTTGCAAGCAACACTTGACCAATCGTATTGTTGATTTTGTGCGCGCCAGTGTGATTAAGATCTTCACGTTTAAGGTAGATCTGTGCTCCTCCTAACTCTCTCGACCAACGCTCAGCGTGGTAAAGCGGAGAGGGGCGTCCAACATAGAACGCAAGGTCACGATCAATGGTCGCGAGCAACTCTGGGTCATCTTTGAGCTGTGCATAAGCATCACCCAGCTCTTCAATCGCTTCCATCAATGTTTCGGCAGCAAAGCGTCCACCATAAATACCAAAGTGACCTGCCTCATTGGGCATCGCACTCCAGTCAACTGTATTTAGATCTAACTCAGGATTTATCATGTTTTACCTCTCGCATTAATGCGTCGATTTTAGCTTTGCTTTTGATGCCCGGTGAAGATTCCACACCGCTACTCAGGTCAAGTGCATAGACCGAGGTTTCACGGATGGCTTCAGCCACATTATCAGGGTTTAATCCGCCGGCAAGTATAATAGGTTTTGAATAGTTTTTTGGTAATAATTTCCAATCAAATGTTTGACCAGTACCGCCTGCTTTGCCCAACACATGACTGTCGATCAAAATACCGAGTGCATCGTGGTATTGATCCGCATTTGTGGCGAAATCCTGCAGCCCATCCGTCCCAAGCGCTTTGATATAAGGCTTACCGAATGATCGGCAAAATTCTGGCGTTTCATGCCCGTGAAACTGCAGCAAGTCTAGGCTGACTTTGCTCAAAGTTTCTTGCACTTCGCTGGCTTCAGCGTTTAGAAATAAACCGACTGTTGTGATGAAAGGGGGGAGTGCTGAACAGATTTCAGCTGCTTTTTCAGCGGTAACGAAGCGGGTGCTTTTGGGATAAAAGACGAGGCCAATTGCGTCGGCTCCAGCATTCGCGACATCGAGCGCATCGGATATGGATGTGATACCACAAATTTTTACACGTTTAGCCATTGAGTTTGCAACTAAATTCAAACAGGCAGGCTATCATAGCGGTGGTTTTCTGTCACTCCAGAAACAAAAATGGCCAGTTACAAATGCAGCAATAAGTGCATGAGTAATCTGGCCATTAACAAGAAGCAGACTTTCACTTCATAGCGTTGAGAAATTAACGCTCTCTGACGAAGCGACGAATCTCTGCAACGTGACGGCGGCTAACTTCTAGCTCGTCTTCAATTTTATCAATTGTGACTTTAACGCGACCAATCGGTGACTTAGAAAGACCGCTGATACGGCTCTTAGCTACCAATGCGTTACGGTGGATGCGAATGAAGCGCTCTGATAAGTCATTTTCAAGCGACTTGAGCGACTCTTCGATAATCACTTCACCTTCTTTGTGACGGACTGTTACGTACTTTTGGTCCGCTTGGAAGTAGTAAACATCTTCAATTGGAATAAGTTCGAGATTACCACGGCGACGTGCACAAATGTGCTTGCGATTGGCCATAGCATCGTCGGTACGATCTAGCATTTCCGAGCGTTGTGCACGGTTTAATGAACGGGCTTGTTCCAGACTTTTTAATAATTGTTCTTGTCTTATTGGTTTCATTAGATACCCTGTTGCTTTTGTTGAAAAGGCTTCAAGCGCATATTCTCCGTATGCGGTCGTGAAGATTACGGCTGGTGGGTTTGGCATGCCGGCAAGGTGCTTGGC
>CALKXC010000357.1 GCA_938004025.1 uncultured Leucothrix sp.
CCACAACCGATATCGATAACTTGCTTACCGGCTAGGCCGCCAGCGAGTCGTTCAATATAGTTGAGGCGTAACGGATTGATCTGGTGCAGTGGTTTAAACTCACTGTTAACGTCCCACCATCTGTTAGCGATGGCTTCAAACTTATTAATTTCATTAGCGTCGACGTTTTGCATGCGTAGATTAATCCCAACAAGCCAAATTTAATACGTTATGATAGCGTGTATTGGATCCACGATCAGCAAAATAGGTTCACTCAATGCTGCGTTATTTGCCAGGTTTATTGTTATTACAGTTGGCAACGTTTGGAATTGGCCTAATTATTGGCCGTCCCGAAGAGCTTAAAATTTGGCTTATCGCCTTATTTGCAATTGTTTTACTTGGGGTCTTTGCTGCTTTTTGGTTTGTGAGCCTGTCACGAAGTGAAACAAAAGATGCGGTTAATAAAGTCAAATTTGAGTTACAGGAAGAAGCCAATAAAACGAAGCTGGAACTCCAAGAAGAGGTCAATAAAACCAAGTTAGATTTTGCCAAAGAGCGCGAAACGCTGCATGTCAGGGCAGAGAAAGCCAAAACCAAGCTGGTTGAAAAAACTCAAAAGCAAATTGCCAGTGATTATAAGAAAACTCAGGGTCGGGCGAACTTGAAAGTCGGTGCAGCATTTGCTGCCACGGTTGCAGCAGGTGTTTTAATGATGGTGATTGAATTATTAACCTTTGGGTTAATGACGTTAACCACAGCAGGCGGAGCTTTGGGCGGCTATTTAGTAAGAGCTCGAAAAGCGCACAAAGAAATAAAGGCAAGCGTTGCCATTGAAGATAAAAGTATAGTGAAGGTGCTGGAAAAGGATTCCGCTCATATCGTTAGCCACGATTCACAGAAAAATTCCGATAGCTCGCCAATCGAGGTGGTTATCAAAAATCCAACCAATAATCAGAATTAGCAGAGAAGTATTATGAAGCAAGGGCAAGCTAAGGTCGTTCATCTTAAAGAGTATCAAGTACCTAACTATCTCGCTGAGACAGTACATTTGAATGTTGATCTCAATGATGCAGAAACTATCGTCACCTCAACTGTAAAGTATCAGCGTCATAGTGAACATCCACAAGCGAGTACTTTGCAGTTAAATGGCGAAGCTCAAGAGTTAATGAGTGTCAGCATTGATGGTAATACCTTGTCAGAATCTGATTATGAATTAGATGATGAGTACCTCTCTTTAAGTGATCTCCCAGAATCGTTTGAGCTTGAAGTCACCAGTCGTATCTACCCACAAAATAATACGTCACTTGAAGGTCTATATCAGTCGAGTGGAAACTACTGCACACAGTGTGAAGCGGAAGGCTTTAGGAAAATCACATATTTCTTAGATCGTCCTGATGTGATGGCTTTATTTACCACAAGAATTGAAGGGGATAAGGCAACAAACCCCGTTCTGCTCTCCAACGGTAACTGCATCGAAAAAGGTGATTTGGAAGGCGGGCGTCATTTCGCTGTCTGGTATGACCCTTTTATTAAGCCGGCATATTTATTTGCATTAGTTGCAGGTCAGCTTTCGCATGTCAGTGATGAGTTCACAACGATGTCTGGCCGCAAGGTTGCTTTAGAAATTTATACTGAGGCACACAACATCACTCGTTGCGATCACGCGATGCAGTCGTTGAAGCGTTCAATGAAGTGGGACGAAGAGCGTTTTGGCCTCGAGTATGATCTTGATATTTACATGATCGTTGCCGTCGATGACTTCAATATGGGCGCAATGGAGAACAAAGGCTTAAACGTCTTTAATTCAAAACTAGTGTTTGCCAGCCCAGATACGGCAACCGATATTGATTACATCAATATTGAAGCCGTTATAGGTCATGAGTATTTCCATAACTGGACCGGTAATCGTGTGACCTGTCGCGACTGGTTTCAGCTAAGCCTCAAAGAAGGTTTAACCGTTTTCCGTGACCAGGAATTTACGGCTGATTTACATTCTCGTTCGGTAAAGCGTATCGAAGATGTCCGTATGTTAAGGACACATCAGTTTGCTGAAGATGCAAGCCCGATGGCGCACCCAATTCGCCCGTCGTCTTTTATCGAAATTAATAATTTCTACACGGTAACCGTCTATGAGAAAGGCGCTGAAGTTGTTCGTTTGTACCAAACGCTGCTAGGTGTAAAAGGTTTCCGTAAGGGAATGGATCTTTACTTTGAGCGCCACGATGGACAAGCCGTAACGACTGAAGATTTCTTGGCGGCAATGGCTGATGCTAATGGTCGCGATTTGTCGCAAATGCAAACTTGGTATAACCAAGCGGGGACGCCTGAGGTTGCCGTGACGATGGATTACGATGCTGCTGCACAAACCTGTACTTTACACTTTAAGCAGAGTTGTCCTGATACGCCAGAGTCGAGTAACAAAGCACCGTTCTTAATTCCTTTCTCAGTGTCTCTTTTAAGTAGCGAGGGCAAGGCAATAGCCCTTGAGTTGGCTGATAACAAAGTAGACGGAACAGTGACTGATGATTCTCGCATGATCATCAACCTTACTGAAGCAAAACAGAGTGTCAGTTTTGTCGGTGTGTCAGAGAAGCCATTGCCTTCATTACTTGGTGATTTCTCGGCACCTGTAAAGTATGACTTTGACTACTCAGTAGATGATTACATCTTCTTGATGCAGCACGATAGCGATGACTTTAATCGCTGGGAAGCGAGCCAGCGATTGGCGCAAC
>CALKXC010000358.1 GCA_938004025.1 uncultured Leucothrix sp.
GTTAGGTTTAGCAAGTTATTCTCCTATGCGGCTTTCAACTGAGCGAGCAAGGCGGCCATCTTTTTTACACGAGCCTTTCCCGCCGCGCTTTTGGCTTCTGGCAATTCTGGTATTGAATCAATCCATGCCTGCAACTTAACCTTGTCAGGCGCTTCTGCTGCTTTAATTTCCGCCGCTACCTTTTCCGCCGCAACTCTTACGGCCTCGGCTTCCTGCTCTTTTGCTAACCGCTCTTGCTCTGCGACCTTAGCGGTCTCAATGTCTGCAATACGTTTTTCTTCTGCCAACTTCAGCGCCTCTTGCTTATCCGCCTCGGCTTTTGCGGCCAATTCCTTTTCGCGCTCTGCCTGCTCAGCTTGTCGGGACGCTTCAAGCTTTGCGTCTTCTATCTGTTTTAACTGCTCGTCAATTTTGTCCTGAGCTGCTTTTTGCTCTGCTGCAACGCGCTCTTGCTCTGCCTGTTGCTCAGCTAGCCGCCGGGCTATCTCTGCCTGCTCTGTTAAAGCTTTAAGCTTTTCACTGAGTGATTCTTCAGCCGTCTGGATTTCAGAGCGAGCAATCTCCTTGAATTCTGCAAACTCATCATAGGTGCCGCTCGACTTTAGATCGCCAAGCATTGAAATAGCTTTCTCTACCTGCTCAAGAGTCACCGCGTCCGATGGTGCTGATTTAATTCTAGCAATGCGGGTTTCAATAACTTCGATTCGCGCCTGTTCCTTTGCGGCAACTTCACGCTCGAAGCGCTCTTTCTCGTCGTCGATAGCTTTAATTGCAATCTTGCGCTCATCTTCAAGCGCCGATACCGTTTTGAGGATATCGTTTTTCATAGCGTCGATATTGCGGCCACCGTCTAAGTAAAACGCCTTGCCTGCCTTGTGTGCTTTTTCTATACCGATTCGGACCGCGCCTATTTCTTTTCGCTCTTGCTTGGCAAGCGTGTATCCCTCGGCAGTATTTACATCTGGCATGGCTTCGTATTTGGTTTTTAGCTCAGCAAGCCCAGCCGCTACGGTGTTTAATTCCGCGATGCTTTTCTGCGTCTCTGCCGGAATTGCTATTCCTGAATCATTGTCAATTACGTTGTTCATGCTGCTATTTCCTGTAGTTTTTTAACCAAATCATCGCGCTTAGCAATGACCTTGTTGATTTGAAGTTTTAGCGCCGAATCCATATCGGAGCTTCTATTTATGCGTATTATTATTTTTGGCAGGTCGGGGTGGTAGTACAAAAGATCACACCAAGGTTCATCGCAAACAAGCATCTGATTGTGCGGCTGGGCAATCTCGCTAGACTGAGGTTTTTTGTTTGCATGCCAATAGAGAATTGACTCCATGTGTGTTTTTGGAAAACACTTGATCTCAAGCAATCCACCCCCTTCAACGCCTCGATCTGGAGAGGCTCCGTACCGACCAAGATCGTCAGTGCAAAACCCCATCTTAAAAACGCCCACATTCGTTGCCATTGAATAGTAGAGCGCAGCTTCTTGCTCGTACTCGTGGCCGTAGCTAGTGTCTTTGTTTCCACTCCAACCTTCGACCGGTTTTCCGGTGTACTTTTCTTGAGCCAATAACTGTGCATACTTATCCACCTGAGTGGAAGGCTGGCCCTTGCTTGTTATTAGCTTCTTTGCGCAGCTCGCTGTAGGCAGGCTCAGTCTGGCTTTAAACCACTTCGGCGAATTTTGCTTATGGTTATGCTCAATCACTGCGATGACTCTTGGTCAGCTGGCTCCACTTCCACCGCTCTGCGTATCTGCTCTATCGCTGCAGCTTTGTCAGGTTTTCCTATCAATGGAATGCCGCCAATACCAGCGCCCTTCTTTTCCACCCAATATGCTTTCCATAACTCGGGATTCTTGCCGTGCTCTGTTAGCACTGCAACGATGTCAGCCATATCTGACTCGTCTATTGTTTGAATGACCGGCTCGGGTGCTGACTGGGAAGTCACCCCGTCATCGTCATCCTCTCCAGATGCAAGCCCCAAAATAGATAGCGCGGTAATCCGCTCCAAGTAACTTCTCGTTGACTTAACCGCTTGTATTGGATTCTTGTTGCCGCTTTGATCTGCGGGCGCTGATAGCTGAACGCTCTCACTGTGACCGCCTGAGTGAGACAGAACACATTTAACAACAATCTGGTTGCCTTCTTGATTTGGACGCCATGAAATGTTCAATCCACATTCACCAAGCAGTGGGTTTACCTTTGCCATCGTGTATCCAAGGCTGGTAAATGTATAATGCGTCCTTCCTTTTGCACTGCTAAAATCTACAGTGCTGTCACGACTCAGGACCGGCGCTATCGTTCGGAACTTAGCTAGTGCAATGTCAAATTCTTTCTTTGCTTGCGACGCCTCCCATCGGTCGTTTGCATCCATCATCTGCTTGATAAGGTCTTTATCAAAAGTCCCGCTTGAAAGCATTTGAACAATTGGACTTACAGCTTGAACAGTGACAGGCTGCGCCGACTGCAAGGGCTGGGGTTCGTTTTTAACTAGTTCGGTCATTTCAATACTCCATTATCGGTTAATTTCTTACGCTCAATTGCGTCGAGGTCTTGTGTAAAGGGCAGGGTTAGATCGCAGCTTTGCGGTCTTACGCGCTTTATGATCGACACGTTGCTGCTTTTAATTGCTCTGCGTTTTGCCAAGCGGTTTGAATCTTTGGGGAATGTGAAAAAACTCACGCCGCATCCCTCCAAACCAACTCCATCGCATCAGCAAAGCCCAAAATAGCCGCCAACTCGTCCGGCAATTCATCGCGCAAAACAACAACGCCGTAAACGAATCCTGAGTTACTGCGAGCCGTGTATTTAACGTGCTTTTCCGGCTCTCTGATGCTGTTGAACTTATCCATCGCGTCGATGTGTCCCTGTGGAGTTTTCGAGCCGAATAGGGTGTGTAGGTTTTGATTTGTTAGGTGGTTCATGATTGCGTCACCGCGTAGACAACAACAGCGCAAGCAATACAAACAACTGAGAATAAAACGTCTTTGATCCAGTGATAAGCTTTTGGGTTTTTAGTAGCCATAAATTTCTCTCGTCGGTAAATAACCCGCGACGGTTAATCGCGGGGGTTGATTGCTTAAACGCTTTTGAATTCGCACCATTTG